>NZ_JAGHWR010000076.1:0-80361 GCF_017746155.1 Xanthomonas sp. D-36-1 | reverse complement strand
GGAATTGTTCAGGGCGGACTATCGAAATCAAGGTGGGAAATCGCTGTCGTGTTGACGGGAGCACGCGCGGGAAGCGGAGGCCGCTGGCTCGTTCCGTGGCCGATGCGGCCCGTTGACGTTTGCGGTCAGCGCTGGCAGTTTGTGCGCGCTGCGTGCGCAGCCACGTCGCCTTCGCCTTCATGCGTAGCACTGAGGCGAGACCAGAGGCGAGACCAGAGGCGTCGGCTGCGGCTTCTCGGTGATGCGGAAGCCGCGACCAACCCAAGGGAGCAAGGTATGGATGGATCTGCAATGAAGCTGCTGTGGGCACTCGCGCTGGGTTGGGTCTGTGCGCCCGCCGTCGCGAAGGAAACGCTGCAATGTCCCGATACGCTGCGCGTTTCCGACGCGGTGTTGCAGAGCCCCGACCTGCCGGCCGGGACGGGGATCGATTTGGAACGCCATGGTTCGCTGCGGCTGTTCTCGATGGGGGTGTATTCGGGACATCCGCGGGACATGGCCCAGTTGATCCCGAGCAATGAGGGGGAGGCGCAGCCGCGTAGGAAATCGATCTCCATCTGGCGATTCGAAGGCCCCTATCCCTACGGCAAATACCTTGTGTGCGCCTATGGTCCCGTCGGGAGCGTCCAGGTCTACAAGCGCGTTGGCGATACAGTGGCTGTATGCACGGGAACGGCGAAGAAAGATGCGGCGCACGACGCGGTCCTCAGCGCGTCCTTTGAGTGCGAGTGACGATTGCGGATGCTGCGAAAAGTGGTACGGATCGGCTGTGCAATTCTGTCCTGGGCAGGCTACGTCGCTGGCATGGCGCTGATGTACGCCGTTTCGGGCAGCCCATACCGGTGGGTGGAGGAGGTCGATCCGCAACTGTCCGCAGGCTCGTTCGCGACCAGTGGAGATGCGCGCATCGCGACCATCGGCATTCTGGTGTTGCTTCTGCTGACCCAGGGGATCCACGCGCTCTGCACGTCCCAAAGGCGCGTGCGTTGGATCTGCGTCGGGTTGATGGTGCTCGCGTGTCTGGCTTGGATTGGATGGAACTGAGCAGGCGCTGTTTTGTCGGCTTGGCTGTGTCAACGCGCACTGCTGCATAGCTGTCGTGGTCTCGGCGCTGTAGGAAGGAAGGGGAGGTCACATCATCGAACGCAGCTTCTTGAATAGCAGCGAGTGTGTGAGGCACTGTCTACAGAGAGACGAGTAAGGGAATGTTTTCCCTACCTCTGTGCGTGCGAGCCGTTCGACGTACCGATTGAGCCTTGCCACGACGCGTACGACAAGATGGGACCCGAGCCATGAGGCCGCGGGAAGAGGCTCTAAAGATGCGTCACACTAGAGTTCCAGCGGCAACTGACAACGGGCGGCGCTAGGGGCAATCTGCGGGAAGAAAAAAGGGGGAGGACTCATGGCTGTAACGCCGCAACACGGCCTGCTTGGCAGGCTGCTGGACTACGTTGTCGAACAAAGCAAGGAAATTGACCCTGGCGCCTACACCCTCACTGGCGCTTCGGACTTCCGGCGTTACCCGAAAGACTTCGCCGCTTTACCGGGCGTCGACCTGGATCTCAAGCTCGAAGGAGACCATATCTGGTTGCAGGTGCAGCGTTTGGAGACGCATCCAGCCCCGCGGCCCAGCGATACGCTCCTGCGCGGTTTCATTTCGGTATCCGACGATCCCAACGGCGCGCTGCCCCAAGCCAACGAAGTCGCCCTCAAATACGAAGCCTCCACCGAAGCGAAAGCCCTCGGTCTCGAACGCGCTGCGCAGGCTGACGGCGTTCGCAGGGCCAAAGTCGACGAGGCCCTGCGCCAACTCCAGCCGCTATGGTTGGCCTGGGCAGAAGGCGAGAAGCCCCGTCGCAGGTCGATCGAACTCTACGGCGACTTGTTCATGCTCAAGGGGCGGCTGGAGGCCGAAGAAACCGCAAAACCATCCGAACTGGTGTGGGGCATCGGGGTTTCTGCATGGAAGTTCGATCGACAGCAGACGGAGAACGAGGCGGCTAAGTCTGACACGATCGATTACCAGTATCCGCTACTGACACAGGCGGTAGAGATCGAACTCGATCCGCAGACGCATTGCATTGCTGTCCGGCCGAGGGCAGTGCCGCCCCGCCTGGAGTTTGACGCCTTTGGGGCCTGTCAGGTGATGGGCGCAGCTGAGGTTGAGAAACAGGCAAAACTCCTGCTCACGAAAGAGGCGGAGCACCCGGTCACGCCCTTCGACGTATCCAGCTTCGAGCCGATCCTTAAGCTGGTGGCCGGCAGCCTGTGCAGAACAGGCCGTTACGAACCGGACGTTCAATCGATCCCAAGTCCAGGCCCCGATCTACTGGTCACCTCCGGCTGGGTACTGCTCATCAGGGAACGATCGAGCAATTTCTTGGTCGAGGATATCCGTCGGCTTAAGGTCCGCCTTCTGGACGGCGATGCGATCCCGGCGGGTCCTATTGCCCTTGTTACCCCGCCATCGGATGAAGTCATCCGGTATGAGTCCATCTCGTTTCGAGGCATGTGCGGCGGTAGCCGCAAGAAGGGCGAGCCGAGGGAGCTGTATTTCCCTTTGCCCTACAACCAAGAGCAGGAAACGATCGTCGAGATGCTGGAGCGTGCGCCGGGCGTCGCGGTCCAAGGGCCACCCGGTACCGGCAAGACCCACACTATTGCCAACATCATCTGCCACTACTTGGCGACCGGCCGCAAAGTCCTGGTGACCTCGAAGGGCGAACACGCGCTGGAGGTGCTGCAGTCGAAGATCCCGGAGGAGGTCCGGCCATTGAGCGTCGCGCTGCTTTCGGGTGACAAGGAGGGCATGCGGCAGTTCCAGGCGTCCATTGAGGCCATCATCCACAACCTGTCCCAGCTCAACCCGCGGATCACCGAGGAAGAGATCGAACGCTGCAGGCAGCAGATCGATGCAGCCCATAGCGAGCTTTCAGGAATTGACCGGCGGGTGAATGAGATCGCAGAGCAACAACTCGCGAACGTGGAGATAGATGGCGTAGCGATGCGCGCCCAGAAGATGGCGGAGCTGGTGATCAGCGGTCAGGAATTGCACGGATGGTTCGATGATTCACTGACCCTGGGCGCCGAACATGCGCCTCCGCTGACGGCCGTGAACGCGCAGGCGCTTCGCGATGCGCGCCGGCGCCTTGGATCAGATTTGCACTACGTCGCCGCCCGGTTGCCATCAAGTCAGACACTGCTGCCCACGGAAACCATCGAGCGCCTCCACAACGCCCTCGTCGCTATGCGCGAGATTGACGCCGCGCAGGGCTGTGGAGATTTGTGGGCCCTGCGCGCCATCACTCCGGAGGTCTTGGAAGATGCGCGGCGGCTGCTCGCTTCAGTGGAAGCAGTTACTGCCATTGTCCGCGAGCTCGAGGAACTCAACAGCTCCTGGGTCTTCGAGTTGCGCAGCAGGTGCCGCAGGCCCGAGTACGCCAGTGAATGCGATGCTCTCAAGGCGCTGTTCGGAGAGATCGAGGAGCTCGTCAAGGCGCGTGCGGCGTTCCTGCAGCGGCCAGTGCAGTTGCCTGCCAAGGCACTCGACAACCCGAAGGTGCATGAGGCGGTCGAAAAAGCCAAAGACACTGGAAAGCCTTTCAGCTTATTCCCGTTCGGCATGGGCGATGTCAAGCCGCTCGTCGCTGCCGTCCGTATTTCCGGCCAGCCGCCGGCCAGCCAAGACGACTGGCTGCACGTCCACCGCTATCTGGGACTGCATGCGCGGGTGCTTTCCTTCAGCGTGCGCTGGAACCAGTTTGCGGATTTGTTGTCGATGCCCACAGTGCAGGGCACTGTCGAAGCCTTGCGTTCGATCGAGTTGGTAGCCCTGGCTGCCATGAAGTCTTACACCCTGGCAACCGTGCACGATGTGCAGTTGCCGCTCATGGCCGGGCGTGTGTTTTCTGAGCCACCGACGCGGGAACTCCAGGGCACATCCGCCGAGTTGTCGATTGTCAGGAAGCACCTGCGTCAGCACCTGACCCGCGCGGAACTGGCCGCTGCCGCAACGCAGCTAGCTACCTTGCAGGAAAAGTTGGCGGGTACAAGCGGTCCCGTGGCGGAACTGTTGCACACATTCACTGCCACGGATCTCGGTAATCCCGAAGTGAAGGCGGAGCGAGCCGTCGCCCGTTATGCGGAATTGGTAGGCGAGCTCAAGCGTATCGAATCCTTGGCAAGCCACATCGCCACCGTGAACGAACTCTGTCGCCAAGTGGAATTCGCGGGTGGGCAGAAGCTAGCAGCCCGGCTGCGCACGCAGGCATTGGCCGCATCCGGGGAAGACAACGTGCTCCCGGTCGCTTGGCGAGAGGCCTGGAATTGGGCACGGGTCAAGAGCCACTTGGACACCATCGACGCGCGTGAAGAATTGCTCGCGCTGTCATCACGACGCCGAGATTTGGAGCGGTTGCTGGCGCAGCAGTACGAGCGCCTGGTCGCGCGTTCGGCTTGGCTAGGAGCGAAATCGCAAGCTTCGGCCAAGGTGCTCTCGGCCCTCGAGAGCTACCGCACCGCCATCCGCAAGATCGGGCAGGGCACCGGGCCGAACGCCACGCGTTATCGGCGCGACGCACAGAAAGCGATGCAAGACGCTCAGGGCGCGATCCCGTGCTGGATCATGAGCCACTCCAAAGTATCGGAAAGCATGCCAGGGCAGTTGGGTGCCTTCGATCTCGTGATTGTCGATGAAGCCAGCCAGTCCAACCTGTGGGCTCTGCCGGCGATCCTGCGCGGAAAGAAGATCCTCGTGGTAGGTGACGATAAGCAGGTATCTCCGGAGGGAGGTTTTATCTCTGCGGCAAAGATTCTTTCCTTGCGCGAGCGCTTTTTGAGCGACCAGGCATATGCCGCAGACCTGACACCGGAAAAGTCACTCTACGATATCGCCTCCACGGTTTTTGCGGCCCAGAAAGTCATGCTCGCCGAGCACTTTCGCTGCGTTCACCCCATCATCGCCTATAGCAACCGGACCTTTTATAAAAATCAGATCAAGCCGCTGAGGGTGCCGAAGGCCTCGGAGCGCATCGACCCGCCGCTGATAGACGTCTACGTGACGACGGGCGAGCGCAGCAAGAAAGACGCGAACAGGCAGGAAGCCGAATTCATCGCCGCCGAGATCGAATCCATTCTGCGCAACCCCAAGCTGCGGCACCGAACGCTAGGGGTCGTCTCCTTGCTCGGGCTGGATCAGGCCCAGGCAGTTGACACCTTGGTCCGCAGCCGATGCGACGCGGCCGAACTGCTGCACCGCCGGTTTGAATGCGGCGATGCACGTATCTTTCAAGGAAGCGAACGAGACATCATGTTCCTTTCGATGGTTGCAGACAGTCGCAGTCACCACGCGCTGTCTGGCAACATGTTCGAGCAGCGCTTCAATGTCGCTGCGAGCCGTGCAAGGGACCGGATGTACTTGGTGAGATCCGTCAAGTTCGATGAATTATCAGCGGTCGATATCCGACGTACGCTGCTACAGCATTTCAGCAAGCCGATGGACAGTAACGATGAGCAAAAGAGCCTCATTGAACTATGCGAATCTGGATTCGAGCGCGACGTGTACACCTCGCTTTTCGACCGGGGCTACCGCGTGACGCCTCAGGTGAAGGCTGGCGCGTTCCGCATCGACATGGTGGTCGAAGGGGGCGACGACGTACGCTTGGCTATCGAGTGCGACGGCGACGAATTCCACGGACCTGACCGGTGGCAGGCCGATATGCAGCGCCAGCGAATTCTCGAACGCGCAGGATGGGTGTTCTGGCGCTGTTTCGCTTCGACTTGGTCACTGCGCAAATCAGATGTGCTGAAGGAGTTGGTTGATCGCATGCGCAACATGGGCATCGAACCACTGGGAGCGATGGAGCGTTCGCCATCCCTGGTCGAGTACCGCGAATGGCCGCCACGGGAACTTGCGCCCGAAGAGGCCGCGCCCCCGGCAGAACCCCATCCAAGTGTGCTGAGTTGACGGCTGGACGGCTTTGGGTCGCCAACTGCTGGGTTCGGTGACCCGACGACATGGAGAGATGACATGGCCGACATCAATATTCCCCGTAACGTACAGGATGTGCTGCGCCGCATTGACTCCGAATTGCTGCGCACTCTCATCGATCGATGCCTGCGTGACGAGCAGCCCTCCGCGCTGCGGGAACTGCCCTTGCATGATTGTGGGCCGTTTGTTTCGACAAAACGGCATGATTTCGAGCGTGCGCTTGGGGCGTACGGCAAAGCGAAAGCCGACAAGAAGCATGCAGAGACTCTCTACGACGCGCAAAGGGCCGGCGATGCTCTTCTGAACGCTTTGCAGCAGATGCAACATCGCATGGCGATCGAGGTGGAGGAGGGCGAGCGTTTCTTTATCGACGACCTGATCACGCCTCCGTATTCGCTCGGCGTGCAGTTATCAGTGCGCGTGAGCTATCGATGGCGCCCTTCTTCGGCGGATCCCTGGACGCATAGCGATATCACTTTTCTCTACGATGTGGATCTGCGACCTGATTACACCCGGCCGCTGGCGGTCCGAAAGCGAAGTGTTGCCAACCAGGAGCGGGAGCATCGGGAAAGGCTCTACCACGAGTGGGAGCATCTGAAGGACCAGGCGCTGTATTCGGTCAGGGACTATTTCAAGGATGGCGGCAACGGTGCAGACATTCCGAAAACCTTTCGGGTCAAACCTGATGCATATACGCGCGGACTCAACAACTTCAGTACCAGGTTTTGGCTGCCGCGAGATTAGTTGGGTTAGCCCCGGTATGGCATTCAGTTGGACGAGTAAGCTCTGCAGCGGGTGGACAAAACTTAACGCCGATGCTGGGGCTGGTCTGGCTCGACCGGAGGAGCTCAAGCGGGCAGGCAAGGCGCATGGAGTGGGGACCGCTTCGTGAACCCTTTTCCTAAAGACGAAGCCGGTAGCCAACCTACTGGGTAGGGGGTTGCAAAGCCAAGACGTCATCCACCATCAAGAGCGTGCCCTCACGGTCTATGCGCAACAGGCGAGAGTTACCACCGCGGGCGACCAGGACAATGTCAATGTAGTAGTCGCGCTCACTGGCCTGGGGATCTGGACGCATTCCGCGGGCATAGATCACGATCCGTTCGAACGTGTCTGCTACTAGTTGGCGAGCGCGCAAGCGGGCGGCCACGTCCTGGCCTTCGACGCCAGCGGCGAGCTCCCGCCAAACTTCATCGGCTCCTTGCGCGTCTTTGCGGCTCAGGCTTGCCAGCTCATGTTCTGCCTCTCGCAGACCGTTCTCGGCATCCAGCAACTCTGACTCAAGAGCGCGGGCACGCCGCGCAAATATCTGTGGCGTACCCTCCGCTGAGCTGATCAACATGGCATCCGCAAGTTTCTCCAGTTGCCCGTTGAGATCGGTTACCTTCGCGCGCGCGGCCGCTACGCGGGCACGAGGCACGTCGGCACGGTCAGCGCCGAATAGGGCCTGCAGGTTGATGATGTCGCTGCAGTAGGCCATAAGCGCCCGCTCCACCGGAGCCACGCTCGTGCTGGCCTGTACAGCGCACCCGCCGCCGTAGGCAGCGTTTGAAGTGCACAGCAGCCTGCGGTACCCGTCGCGAATGCGACCATCCGGCAAGCGCTTCTTCGTACCCAGATTCTGCCCTGCCATGGGGCGGCCGCAATATCCGCACACTGTGATCCCAAGACCGGTAATCACGTGTGGCAGATCGCCCTTTACGCGTCGGCGACCGTTTTGCATGCCGACGCGCTGCAGTTCTCCCCATTCCGCAGGACTCAGGATGGCAGGGTAGTAGTCCTTCAGCAGATACTCCTCCCCGTCAACGCTGACAGGTTTGGTTCCTGCCAGCTGTGGCAGCTTGACCAGCCGGTACACCTGCTGTGAGTGGTTCTCCGCACTCGTGCTGTAGAGTTGCCGACCTTCCGCTTCCAGCGTTTGAACGATGCGCTTTCCGCCATAGCCTTGAACATATAGTTCGACAGCCCGGCGCACTGCGGCGACCCGTTCAGGAACCAATTGCCATCCGCCGCCTGGCGCGCCAGGTACTTCCTTCAACCAGTTTGGGTCGTGCCCCTGGCGGATGCGGCCCCGGTAGGTACCAGCTTCCCATCCCTCGCACAGCCTGCGTATGCTAGCCTTCACGCGCTTGCTTTTGGTATCGCTCTCTTCATGGGCACGGATCATCACCAGCAGGCTGTAGACGAGGTCCATGGGGTTCGCTTTTAGGCGCTCCCTGCTATAGACCTTCCTGTCGCTGGCAGTGACGACAGTGATCCCCGCATTTACAATCTGTGCCAGTTGAGCCTGAGCCTGGATGGGTTCAGCTCGCGACAGCCGGTCAAGCCCCTCGACCACCAGCACTGATCCTTCCGTGATCCTCCCGGCCTGAACCCCGATTAGGAAAGCCCCGAGCGCCCCTGACTTAACGTGTTGCTGGTGATAGGCTGACAGCCCTTCGTCCAGCATCGTCAGCTTGTCGTCAAGTTGAAGCCCATGTTCTGCCGCCCATTTGGCTGCGTAGGCCTCTTGGCGCTCGCGGCTATGGCCAGCGGCTTGGCGGGGGTCCGAAAAGCGCATGTAGCTGTAGACCAGACCTTTCAAATTTCACCCCCACATGACTGAAACGATTACACAACCGGCCCGCATGCCGCGTATAGGTATGGTATCCCTTGGGTGCCCGAAGGCGCTCGTCGATTCCGAACGCATCCTCACCCAGCTGCGTGTGGAGGGCTACGACATCGTGCCCAGCTACGACGCTGCCGATGTGGTGGTGGTCAACACCTGCGGCTTCATCGATTCGGCAGTGACCGAATCGCTGGACGCGATCGGCGAGGCGATGAACGCCAACGGCAAGGTCATCGTCACCGGCTGCCTGGGCAAGCGCCCGGAGCAGATTCGCGAGGCATACCCGCAAGTGCTGGCGGTATCCGGCCCGCAGGACTACCAGAGCGTCATGGAGGCAGTGCACGCCGCATTGCCGCCGCGTCACGACCCGTTCGTGGATCTGGTGCCGGACTACGGCATCAAGCTGACCCCGCGCCATTACGCGTATCTCAAGATTTCCGAAGGCTGCAATCACCGCTGCAGCTTCTGCATCATTCCTTCGATGCGCGGCGATCTGGTCTCGCGCCCGGTGGATGAGGTGCTGCGCGAGGCCGAACGGCTGGTGCGCGGCGGCGTCAAGGAATTGCTGGTGGTGTCGCAGGACACTTCGGCTTATGGCGTGGACCTGAAATATGCCGAGCGCCCGTGGCGCGACCGCCTGTACCAGACCCGCATGAAGGCGCTGTGCGAGGGTCTGTCGGAGCTGGGCGTGTGGACGCGCCTGCATTACGTGTATCCGTATCCGCACGTGGACGACGTGATTCCGTCGATGGCCGAAGGCAGGTTGCTACCGTATCTGGACATCCCGTTCCAGCACGCCAGCCCGCGCATTCTCAAGTTGATGAAGCGCCCCGGCGCGGTGGAAAAAACCCTGGAGCGCGTGCAGCGCTGGAAGGCGATGTGCCCGGAGATCACCGTGCGCTCGACCTTCATTGTCGGCTTCCCCGGCGAGACCGATGCCGAATTCGAATCCTTGCTGGACTTCCTGGATCAGGCGCAGCTGGACCGCGTTGGTGCGTTTGCGTATTCGCCGGTCGATGGCGCCAGCGCCAACGCGCTACCGGACCCGGTGCCCGAAGAAGTGAAACAGGAGCGCCTGGCGCGCTTCATGGCCAAGCAGGCGCAGATCTCTGCGTTGCGTCTGGAGTCCAAGATCGGCAGCGTGCAGCAGTGCCTGGTGGATGTGATCGAAGACGACATCGCGGTGGCCCGCTCGCGTGCCGATGCGCCGGAAATCGATGGGCTGGTGCACATCCAGAACGGTGGCGAGCTCGGCTTGAAGGTGGGCGATCTGGTGGACGTGGAAATCACCGACAGCGACGAGCACGATCTGTTTGGTGATGCACTGCCGTCTGGCCATGCGGTGCAGCCAGGCCGGACCTTGAACCTGCAGATCGTTTAGCCACGGCAGGGCGCCGGCTGGCCGATGGCATCGGTGCTCCCGAGTGCGCCGAGCCGGCGGCGCACACGCCCCCATGGGGACGCCAACCCGTAGGAGCGTGCCTGCGCGCGACCAGGCTTGCTACGCGCGGCCGTCCCGGCACGCCGCGCTGCAAGACCGACATCGCCTGGGCATGACATCGCCGCATGAGGGTGGCCTGCGTGGGAGCGTACCCGCGTGCCACGCGGCAGTCCTGGGCAATGGGTGTTCGGTTCTCCGGGTGTCGATCACGTCGTTGCTGATGCACGGCGCCAGGATCGATCCGCGCCTTGGGTATCCGCTACAGCGAGGCGTAATCCACCGATACCACGACGAATGTGTGCTTGCCGGCCGGCAAATGTGCGTCGAATTCGTCGTCCACGCGCTTTTTCAGCAGGGCGCGCGCCAGGGGGGAGTCGATGCTGATCCAGCCGCGTCCGGCATCGGTTTCGTCCGGGCCGACGATGCGGTAGCGCAGCAGCTCGCCACTGTCGGCGTCTTCCAGTTCCACCTGTGCGCCGAAGAACACTGCGTTCGCGTCGGTAGGTGCGGTATCCACCACGCGCAACGCTTCCAGTCGCTTGCTCAGATAGCGCACACGCCGATCGATCTCGCCGAGCTGCTTCTTGCGATAGGTGTACTCCGCATTTTCCGAGCGGTCGCCTTCGGCGGCCGCTGCCGCCAGGGCCCGCACCACCTCGGGGCGGCGCACGCGCCACAAGTCGTCCAGCTCGGCTTTGAGGCGGGCGTGGCCTTCGGGCGTGATCAGCGCAGTGCTTTTTTCGGCAGGTGGGCGCCAGCGGCTCATGGGTCAGGCAGGTTCGAACGGCGGGGCCGCGATGCTAGCGCGCATGACGTGGTTGCGCATCTTCCGCCGCACAGCGAAGCTTTGCGCCATTCTCGGACACGGACGTTGTCATGCTGATCATGCCGCTGCACAAACCCTGGTCGCGCCAGAACATCCCCTGGGTGACGCTGCTGCTGGTGCTGATCAATGTGGCGGTCTACCTGGGCTACCAGCGCAAGGACGACAGCCTGGTCGAGAGCGCCGTGCACTATTACGTACACTCCGGCTTGGGCGCGCTGGAGGCCGATGCACATACCCGTTACCTGCAGCAGACCGCCGACGCCAAGCTGCGCGCGGCGCGCCAGGCAAAGCTGGACAGCGTGCCTGAGCCGCAACGCGTCGCGTATCTGGCGCACCTGACGATGCACGATGTCGCCTTCGAACACGCACTGCGCAGCGGCACACTGTTCAACGACGACGCGCGCCTGCGCGAATGGCGCGCATTGCGTGCGCCCTACGACGCGCGGCTGTCCAGGATATTTACGCTGCGCCATGTGCAACGCAGTTCCGAATGGTCGCCCGCGCGCATGCTGACCGCCACCTTCCTGCACGGCAGCTTCGATCATTTGCTGGGCAACATGCTGTTTCTGCTTGCCCTGGGTACCTTGCTGGAAGGCGCGATCGGCAGCGGCTGGTTCCTGGTGCTGTATCTGCTCGGCGGATTCGGCGCCAGCCTGGCCAGCTTGTGGTGGCGTTGGGGCGAGCCCGGTGGCGGTCTGGGTGCGTCCGGCGCCATCGCCGCCCTGATGGGCGCGTTCTGCATGGTATGGGGCCGTCGCAGGGTGCGCTTTTTCTATTGGTTTTTCGTGGTCTTCAATTACGCGCGTGGCCCGGCGATCCTGCTATTGCCGCTGTGGCTGGGCTGGGAGTTGTACAGCCTGGCATCCAGCGACGACGGTGCAGTCGCCTTCGAAGCGCATGCGGGGGGACTGCTGAGCGGTGCGTTGCTGGGCGCCTTGCTTGTGGTATTGCGGCAAACCCGGCCGGCATTTATGGAGGAGGGAGACACGGTTGCGGTGGACGATCGCTGGGAGCGGGCGCAGCGCCATCTGGGCCGGATGGAAAACGCCGAGGCCGAACATTTGCTGGCGGAGTTGGCGCGCGAGCAGCCGCACAATCTGGAGGTTGCGCTTGCGCGCTATCGCGCGGCACGTCATGCAGGGCGCAGCCAGGACAGCCTGCGCCATGCCGAGACGCTGCTGGCCCTGCACACCCACAGCGCCGAACAGACACGCATCCAGCTGGCAGTCGCCGCCGAACTCAGCAAGGCCAAGACTGCCTGCAGTCTGACGGCGCGCAGGGCGCTGATCGCTGCG
Organism: Xanthomonas sp. D-36-1; assembly: GCF_017746155.1. Lineage (NCBI taxonomy): Bacteria > Pseudomonadati > Pseudomonadota > Gammaproteobacteria > Lysobacterales > Lysobacteraceae > Xanthomonas > Xanthomonas sp. D-36-1. The sequence goes on along the minus strand of NZ_JAGHWR010000076.1, from coordinate 68,202 downwards.
TGCATGCGTAACGGCCTGTTGGCCGATGCCGAGCGCCTGTTGAAAGAAAGCGCACTGACTACGCCCCGCGACGAATTAGCCCAACAGTGGTTCGTGCTTGCCTTGCGTCACGGTGAGCTGCAGGACGGTGCGCAACGTACGCGCTTGTTGCGACAGGTGCTGGATCAGTTTCCCGAGCAGGGACAGGCGAACAAGGCGCGCTTTTTGCTTGAGAACGGGTGAGCGATTTCTGCTCGACGCGTGCTCTCTGACTCGCGCGACGCTGGGAGGGCAAGGCCAGTCGAGTTGCCTGACATGCGTGGTTCTGCGCTTGACGGGATCTGTCTGTCTGGAACCTGCAGAAGGAGACTTCAGCCGATCACGCCGGCTGAATCGTCACCGCTTTCAGTGCCGCCTCCAGCTTCGCGCGCAGTGCTTCGTCGTCGCAGCGATCCATTGCGTCCTGCAATACCGCGCGCGCTTGATCATCGCGACCGAAGCGCTCGGCCAGCAGCAAGCCGGCGTCCAGCGACCAGGCGGGCAGCATCGGGTCGCGCGGCCATGCAGCGATGGCGGCCAGCAGGCCATCGGTGACCAGTTGGAACTGCCCGGCCATCTTTGCGCGCTCGGCCAGCAGGTTGGCCTGCTCGGGCGTCAGCGGCGTAAACGTGGCGTCGATGTCCAGCGCTTCGCGCTGCAGCGCGAGCGCGCGCCGTTCCTGCTTTTCCTGCAACAGGCGATTGATGTATTGGCGGGTGTGTTCGCGTAGCTCGTCGTTGCGATGGTGTTGGCGCAGCAGGCGCTGATAGAGCTCGTGCACCGCCAGGCTCACCGCGCGCGAGCGCACCGCGCCACGCAAGGCCTGAAAGGCTTCGTCGGAATGCCCGTCGCGCACATACTGTTCCGCTTCGTCGAGCAGGCGCTGATCCGGGTCGCGGCGTTCGTGCGCGGCCCCGCTGCTGGGCACGTAGCCGAGCTCCTCGTGGTACTGGTACACCAGATACCCCAGCAGGTGAAAGCTGGCGAATAGCGTCCAGATCGAGGTCGCCATGACCGTGGCTTCGCGCACGAGCGGGGGTAGGTATCTGGTAGCGAAAAAGACTGCTGCCGTACCGCTCCCTGGATCACGTAGAGCAGGCCGTAGGCGGCCAGATATGGCCAGCCGATCCGCAGCGCCATGTCGATCGAGACGGCGGGATTGAGCGCCCGGCGCAGGCTGCCGTCGATGGCCAACGAGATCAGCATGCCCGGCAGCAGCAACATGGTGCCCAGATAGGCGATGGTCAGCCCGAACGGGCCGGCGATCACGGCCCCCGCGCCGATCACGATGCCCAGCGCGATGGCCAGCAGGATCAGGCGCAGTACCGCGCTGTCGAAGCTGTTATAGCCCAGGCGTGGCGCATCGGTCTGGCCATCGGCGGTGTGGCGCAGAATGTCGAAGGCATAGGTGTAGGTCGCCATGCCCAGCACACCGGCAATCACCAGTTTCAGGATGCCCGGCAGCACCAGCAATGCGCCGCACAGCGTCAATGCGATCAGCGCATACAGCGCCGAGCCACGCAGCGGGTAGGTGGCGATGGCGGGAATGCGGGTCCAGAACGGTGCAGGCGCAGCCTGCGCGGCCACCGTGCGTGCGCGAAAACGGTCTTCCATGACGCTCCCCAGGCGTGTGATGTGAGCGGATTGTGCGGTGAGGTGCGCCCCCATGCAATTGAGGCAAGGCAAGCCGACGAACCAGGATCGCCAGCGACCGGCGACATGTCGCGGGTATGGTCTGGATAGTGCTGGCCAGGCCATGCATCAGTGCCGGCATTGCATCGGAGCATGCTGTGTCCGACAGTACCGCGAGCGCATCGGCAGACCGTCGATGCGTTGCGTGCGTGACTGTTTCAGGTTCCAGCGGAGCGACGGGTAAAATGGTGGCCCGCCGCACGCTCGCGGTCCTACGAGCGACCGCGCGCGCCGCAACCATGGCACCGCCATCGCTCGCATCACAAGGAGTGTCGCTTGATTCCCTCTGCCACCGGCAACCCGCAGGTCCGCATTCGCAGCATCGATGTGCTCTCGGACAACTGGTATGTGCTACGCAAGGTGACGTTCGATTTCCAGCGCAAGGACGGCCGCTGGCAGTCCTTGTCGCGCGAGGCCTACGACCGTGGCAATGGCGCCACCATTTTGCTGTATAGCCGCGCCAGGCAGACGGTGATGCTCACCCGCCAGTTCCGCCTGCCGACGCTGCTCAATGGCAACCCGGATGGCATGTTGATCGAAGCTTGCGCAGGCCTGCTCGACCAGGACGATGCGCTGACCTGCATCCGCAAGGAAACCGAAGAGGAAACCGGCTACCGGATCGACAACGTGCGCAAGGTGTTCGAGGCCTTCATGAGCCCTGGCTCGGTCACCGAACGCCTGCACTTCTTCGTCGGCGAATACGTCGACGACGACAAGGTCAGCGAGGGCGGTGGACTTGAAGAAGACGGCGAAGAGATCGAAGTGCTGGAGCTGTCCCTGGATGCAGCATTGGCGATGATCGATTCAGGTGAGATCGCCGATGCCAAGACCATCATGCTGTTGCAGTACGCCAAGTTGCATGGTGTGTTGGAGTCCGTCCACGCCAGCACCCGGTAGCCCTTCAGGGCGACGGCGTCATCGAGCCGTGTCGGCGGCGATGATCAAGCCGATCAACGCTTCCCACCAAAAATGCTGCCGAAGATGCCGCGCACGATCTGCTGCCCGATCTTGTTGCCCACCGTGCGCGAGGTCTGCTTGGCCATCGCTTCGAGCATGCCCTGGCGGCGGCTGGTGCCGAAGACCGCGTCCTTGACCGCCTGACCGAAGCCGCTGTCGTGCGCGTCGTCGTCTGCGCGAGTGCGGGCGGGTGGGGCTGCGTTGTGTTCGGCCACCTGTTCGACGCGGCGCGCCAGCAATTCGGCAGCCGATTCACGATTGATCGCGGTGTCGTAGCGAGTGCCGACCGGGCTGGTGGCGCGCACCTGCGCGCGTTCGGTCTCGCTGATGGCGCCCATGCGGCAACGCGGCGGGGCGATCAATGTCTGCTGCACCGGCGCCGGTACGCCCTTGCCCTGCAGCGGCGACACCAGCGCCTCGCCGGTACCCAGGCTGGAGATGGCGGTGGCGACGTCGAGCTTGGGATTGCCGACGAAGGTCTGCGCGGCGGTCTTCACCGCCTTCTGGTCGCGCGGCGTGTAGGCGCGCAAGGCGTGCTGCACGCGATTGCCGAGCTGGCCGAGGATATTGTCGGGAATGTCATCGGGAAACTGCGAGCAGAAATACACGCCCACGCCCTTGGAACGGATCAGGCGCACCACCTGTTCGATGCGCTGCACCAGCGTCGCCGGCGCATCGTCGAACAGCAGGTGCGCCTCGTCGAAGACGAACACCAGTTTGGGTTGTTCCAGGTCGCCCACTTCGGGCAAGCGCTCGAACAGTTCCGACAGCAGCCACAGCAGGAAGGTGGAATACAGCTTCGGCTTGAGCACCAATTGGTTGGCAGCCAGGATGCCGATCACGCCACGGCCATCCGGTGCGACGCGCATCAGTTCGGCCAGCTCCAGCGCGGGTTCACCGAAGAACTGTTCGCCGCCGTCCTGCGACAGGCGCAGCAAGGCGCGCTGGATGGCGGCCACCGATTGGCTGGACACCAGCCCGTAACTGGTGGAGAGCTCCTTGCGCTCTTCGACCACCAGCGCGAGCAGCGCACGCAGGTCGTCCAGGTCCAGCAGCAGCAAGCCGCGGTCGTCGGCCAGCTTGAACACGATATCGAGTACGCCGGACTGGGTGTCGTTGAGCTCCAGAATCCTGGCGAGCAGAGTGGGGCCCATCTCGCTGACGGTGGTACGTACCGGATGCCCGAGCTGGCCATACAGGTCCCAGAACACCACCGGGTTAGCCGCCGGGGCGTAGTCGGTCATGCCCGTATCGTTGGCGCGCTGCAGCACGCCGGGTGCCCCGTCGCCGGCCACGGCCAGGCCGGCGACATCGCCTTTCACGTCCGCCAGGAACACCGGAACGCCCAGCCGCGAGAAGCCTTCGGCCAGGGTCATCAAGGTCACGGTCTTGCCGGTGCCGGTGGCGCCGGCCACCAGTCCGTGGCGATTGCCGAAGCGGGCCTCCAGCACAACCGGGATGTCGTCGGTGACGCCTTTGCCGAGCAGGAACGAGGCCATTGCGCTGATCCGGTGGGAAAGGGTCGATTCTAGCGGGCAATCCCGGCGGGCAATGCCATCCGTCAACTCGGCGGATTCTGGCAGGCAGGCTGGGTCGAACGGGCGACCACGCACACGCCACGCTGCGCCGCCGGCTCACTCAAATCATCGCGGCGGTGAGCCGGTTTGCAGGTGTCGCCTGCATCGATCGCGCCCACCAAGCTAACGGCCCACTGACCCCGGCGGCCCCGCTGCCTTGCCCCGATGTTGCCCCGGCAGCTACCCTGCCTGCCTTTCCGCTGTACTGCCTACGATGCCGCTCGCTCATTTTGGTTTGCGCCCATGGCCTGTCCTGGCCGTGGTGGCGCTGATGTCTGTCGTCCCCGCCGCCCACGCCGTCTCCAAACGCGACACGGAAAAGGCCGCCGCGCTCGATGCGCGCATGGCCGCCGCCGAAAAGCGCTATCGCGATGCGCTGGTGCTGGTGAACAACTCCGACCCCAAGGGCACTGCCGAAGGCGATGCCGCGCTGGAGGACATGGAAGACATCATCGACGCCTGCATCAAGCAGCGTGGTTGCCTGGTGTCCAATCAGTTGGCCACCTACAAGCGACTGCTCAAGGCGCGCGCCGATGCCGAGGCGCCGGCCGCCGAAGATCCGGAGGACGACGACACCCTGCTGCAAGCCGACCCGGACCATCTCGGCCCGGCGTCGAACGGCGTGCCCGAGGCCGCGCGTGCCGCCACGCTGCTCAACGACCAGCGCCACGACTTCGACAAGATGGTGCAGTACAACCCTGCCGTGCAGGCCGGTATCCGGCGTTGGCTCACCGATATGCGCCCGGCGCTGCTGACCAGCTACGAGAACTACAGCAACCTGCGCGGCGTGATGTGGCCGGAATGGCAGAAGCGCGGCCTTCCCGAAGCGTTGCTGTTCGGCATCATGGCCAAGGAATCCAACGGCAAGGTGCATGCCAGCTCGCGCGCTGGTGCAGCCGGGTTGATGCAGTTCATGCCCGCCACCGGACGTCGCTTCGGGCTGGGCCCGGACGGCACCGGCTTCGATACGCGCTTCGATGCACGCAGCGCCGCCGAAGCCAGCGCCGCCTACCTCAACGAGCGCATGGCCGGGCTTAACCGCAGCATCGAGCTGGCATTGGCCGCCTACAACGGTGGCGAAGGCCGTGCCGCGCGCGTGTTTTCGCAGAGCGGCGGGCGCGGCTTTTGGGATCAGGACGTCTACAACCAGTTCCCGGCCGAAACCAAGGACTACGTGCCGATGGTGATCGCGGCGGCGTGGATCTTCCTGCACCCGCGCCAGTACGGGGTGGACTTCCCCAAGCTCGATGCGCAGCCGGCCACGCTCAAGCTGGCCAAGTCGACCACCATCTACGAACTCACCATCTGCCTGGGCAGCATGGGCACACGCGACGGCTACATGCGTGCGCTGCGCAATCTCAACCCGCGTTACGAATCCGATGGCTGGATTCCGGCCGGTACGGTCATCAATGCCACCAACCGCATCGTCAACCTCTACACCCGTTACTGCGTCAATGGCCCGCGTGCGGATCTGGCGCGCACCCTGATCACAGCCGATCTCAACAGCGCGATCGTGCGCAGCAGCAGCGCGCCCGAGTACGTGCCCAGCGTGGCGGTGGGCGATGTCAGCCAGATGGCGGGCGTCCCGACCACCGTCGCCACCGGTCAGCCGGCAGTGGCCAAGCCCAAGGCCAAGCAGGTGCGCAGCTACACCATCGCCCGGGGCGACACGCTCGGTCGCGTCGCGCAGAAATACCAATGCGAGATCAAGGAGCTGGCCAAGGCCAACGGCTTGAAGGCGCCGTCGTATGCGCTCAAGCCGGGTCAGAGCATCAAACTGGCCGGTTGCGATCGCTGAACCGTGCGCTGGCGGTGCCGTGCTGATCGCGGCACCCTTTAGACGGCGGTGCGCATTGGCCTGAACCCACTGGCGTGGGGCAGGTCAGGCCGCGCAAACGCCGTTTTGCTAGCCGGCACGGGCAGCGTGTTTTCAATTGAAGGTTTGGCAAACGGCGCGCGGGTGTGCGACGCGTTGTCGGGAGTGCCTCGTCGCGGCCAGGTCCGCTCCTACGATGGCGGCGAGGTCGGAACAAGCCTGGTTGCGGCAGGAGCGGACCCGGCCGCGACGAAGCCGTCCAAGTAGCCATGTTGTTTGCCGGATGCTCTTAATTTGAGGCTGAGCAAGATCGCGCGCGCGTAGGGGCGGTGCATCGCCGGAACCGCCTCGTCGCGGCCAGGTCCGCTCCTACGAGGGCGCGTTGCAATTCACTGACGACGGGCGAGTGCCTGACCAAGACGAACCGATGTTTCGGCCGCAAGTCCGCCATCGAGCGTGGCCACACCCGGCGGCAGCAATACAATCACGGTCGAGCCGTAGTTGAAGCGCGCCATCTCCGCGAACTTCTCCAGCACGATGCCCTTGCCGCGATAGTCCTTGCGCGTGATGCGGTCGCCATAGCGCGGAATCTCCACGCCGCTCCAGACCGTCTCCACGCCCGAGACCAATAACGCGCCAACCATCACCGAAGCCATCGGGCCGAACTCGGTGTCGAAGTGACACACCAGCCGCTCGTTGCGCGCGAACAGGCGCGGCACCTTGCGCACTGCATCCGGGCCCACACTGAACAGCCGGCCGGGCACATGCACGGTTTCGCGCAAGGTGCCGGTCCACGGCATATGCACGCGGTGGTAGTCCTTGGGCGACAGATACACGGTGGCGAACAGGCCGTTGTTGAACGGCGCTGCCGCGGCTTCGTCGCCGAGCAATTCTGCAGCAGTGAACGACTGCCCCTTGGCCTGGAAAATGCGGCCGTTCTCGATCGGGCCGAGCTGGCTGATGCGGCCATCGGCGGGCATCAGCAACGCTGCCGGGTCGGCATCCGGCACGCGCGCGCCGGGCTTCAAGGCGCGGGTAAAAAACGCGTTGAAGGTGGGGTAGGCGCGCGGATCCGGCTCCTGTGCTTCGCTCAGGTCCACACCGAACTTGCGCGTCACCGTGTCGATCAACCACTGCTTGGTGGACGGTGTCTGTGAATAGGCCAACGCGCGCGCCAGCGAGGACAGCAACCGGTGCGGCAGCACGTAGGTCAGGGAAGTGACAAGACTCACGGAGTGGTTACCTTGGTCAGCTGTTGGAGGTCGGCGGCAATCGCCTTCGGATCAAGCGGGGGACGGATCAGGCCGGCCAGACGGCCTTGCGGATCGAGCACGGCGATGCCGGCGGAGTGGTCCATGCTGTAGTGGTTGGGATTCTGCGCATAGCCCTTGCCCGGGACTTTCTGGAACACGAAGCCCAGCGCGGTGGCGAAGCGCTCCAGCGCCGGCACGTCGGCAGTGGCGGCCAGGGTGTCCTTGTGGAAGGCATGCGCGTACTCGCCCAGGCGCGCAGGCGGATCGCGCTGCGGGTCCACCGACACGAACAGCACACGCGGGCGCAAGCCATCGGGAATGGCTTCCCATTGCTGTTGCGCCACCGCCAGATCGGTCAAGGTGGTGGGGCAGACATCGGGGCAGAACGTGAAGCCCAGAAACACCAGCGTCCAGTGCCCCTTGAGCTCGCCGGGAACCAGTTGGGTGCCGTCGGACTGGCGCAGGCTGAATTGCGGCAGCGGGCGCGGCTGCGGATAAAAGGTGATGGTCTTGGTGGGTGGCCATGGCGAACTGGGCGCACCACCAAGGAACTTCTGGCCCAGCAACATCCCCAGGCCAGCGGCCAGGGCCACCAGCAGCACGATGCCGGTATTGCGATTGAACATGGCGGTTTCCAGTGCAACGGACGCTCATGATACCGATCCGACCTCTATAATCGGGGGCCGATTCCTCTTTAGTTGTTGCCATGACTGCCGCCGCGGCCGACGAACTGCACACCATCATCGACCTGATCCGCTACGGCACCAGCCGTTTCAACGCAGCCGGTCTGACCTTCGGTCACAGCTACGACAATGCGTTGGACGAAGCCACCCAACTGGTCCTGCACGGCCTGCATCTGCCGCACGATCTGGGTCCGGCCTATGGCCAGGCGCGTCTGCTGCGCTCGGAAAAAGAGCAGGTGCTCGGTCTGTTCGAGCGCCGCATCACCGAACGTGTGCCGGCCGCGTATCTCACCGGCGAGGCCTGGTTTGCCGGCCTGAGTTTCAAGAGCGATGCGCGTGCGCTGGTGCCGCGGTCGCCGATCGCCGAACTGATCGAGGCCGGCTTCGAGCCCTGGCTGGGCGGCCGTGAAGTGACCCGCGCGCTCGACCTGTGCACCGGTTCGGGCTGTATTGCCATTGCGATGGGCCACTACAACCCGCAGTGGGATGTGGACGGCGTGGACATCAGCGACGATGCCCTGGCGCTGGCTGCTGAAAACAAGGCGCGCCTGCATGCCGACAACGTCACCTTGCTCAAGTCGGACCTGTTCAGCGGCCTGGGCGGTCGCCAGTACGACCTGATCGTCACCAACCCGCCGTACGTCACCAACGAGGAAACCGACGCGCTGCCGCAGGAGTATTCCTACGAGCCCGAACTCGGCCTGCGCGCCGGCGACGATGGCCTGGACCTGGTGCTGAAGATCCTGCGCGATGCGCCGCAGCACCTGAGCGAAGACGGCTTGCTGATCTGCGAAGTGGGCGAATCCGAGCAGCACCTGGTCAGGCTGTTGCCGGAAGTGGATCTGGCCTGGGTCGAGTTCAAGGTCGGGCAGATGGGCATCTTCGCGGTGGAATGCCGCGAATTGATCGCCCACGGCGCCCGCATCGCCGAGCTGGCCGCGCAGCGATGAGCCTGCGCGCATGAGTGCCAATTCGTTCGGCAAGCTGTTCACTGTCACCACCTTCGGCGAATCGCACGGGCCGGCGATCGGCTGCGTCGTCGACGGCTGCCCTCCCGGCCTGGAGATTGCGCCGGAAGAGTTCACCCACGATCTGCAGCGCCGTGCCAGCGGCAAGAGCCGGCACACCTCGGCGCGCCGCGAGGCCGATGAGATCGAGATCCTGTCCGGCGTGTACGAAGGCCGCACCACCGGCACGCCGATCGGCTTGCTGATCCGCAATACCGATCAGCGCAGCAAGGATTACAGCAACATCGCCCAGCAGTTCCGTCCCGGCCATGCGGATTACACCTACTGGCAGAAGTACGGCATTCGCGATCCGCGCGGCGGCGGGCGCTCGTCGGCGCGCGAAACCACCATGCGCGTCGCCGCGGGCGTGATCGCCAAGAAGTGGCTCAAGCAACGGTATGGCGTGCTGGTGCGCGGGTTCCTGTCGCAGCTGGGCGAGATCCGCCCGACCGGTTTCGACTGGGATGCGGTGGAGGACAACCCGTTCTTCTGGCCGCATGCCGCGCAGGTGCCGGAGCTGGAAACCTACATGGATGCGCTGCGCAAATCCGGCGATTCGGTCGGTGCGCGCGTGGACGTGGTGGCCGGCGGCGTGCCCGCAGGCTGGGGCGAGCCGATCTACGGCAAGCTCGATGCCGAGCTCGCGGCGGCCTTGATGAGCATCAATGCGGTCAAGGGCGTGGAGATCGGCGACGGCTTCGCCAGCGCCGCGCAGAAGGGCACCGAACACCGCGACCTGATCACCCCGGAAGGCTTTCTCAGCAACCATGCCGGCGGCATCCTGGGCGGGATCTCCACCGGCCAGGCGGTCACCGCCTCGATGGTGCTCAAGCCCACCTCCAGCCTGCGCTTGCCTGGCGCCACGGTGGATGCCGACGGCAGCGTGGTCGAGGTCATCACCACCGGCCGGCACGACCCGTGCGTGGGCATCCGCGCCACCCCGATCGCCGAGGCGATGATGGCGTTGGTGCTGATGGACCAGGCGCTGCGCCACCGTGCGCAATGCGGCGATGTAGGTGAGGTGTCGCCGCGCATTCCCGGTCAGGTCGATGTCTGACGGCCGTCGCGCCAGGGTGTGGGTCAGCCAGCCGCTGTTCGACGATGTCGTCGCGCAGCTGGGCGAGCATTTCGAGCTGACCACCACGCAGCGCGTCAGCGCATATTCGCCGGCCGAGCTGGCTGCGCAACTGGCACCGCTGGACGGCGCCCTGGTCACCCTCAACGAGCGCATCGGCGCAACCGAAATCGCAGCGGCGCCGCTGCTGCGCGCCATCGCCAATGTCGGCGTGGGTTACAACAATCTGGATCTGGATGCGCTGAGCGCGTCCGGCATCCTGGCCAGCAACACGCCCGACGTGCTCACCGAAACCACGGCCGATCTCGGCTTTGCGTTGCTGATGGCCACCGCGCGCCGCATCACCGAATCCGAGCGCTGGCTGCGCGACGGGCAGTGGGGGCAATGGTCGTTCAAGACCATGCTCGGTGCCGATATCCATGGCAGCACGCTCGGCATCCTGGGCATGGGCCGGATCGGGCAGGGCATCGCACGGCGCGGCGCGCACGGCTTCGGCAGGCGCGTGCTCTATCACAACCGCAGCCAGTTGCCGGCCGCCACCGAACAGGCGCTGGGCGCACAGTACGTGGATTTCGCCACCCTGCTGGCGCAGTCCGATCACCTGGTGCTGGTGTTGCCATACACCAAGGACTCGCACCACCTCATCGACGCGGCGGCGCTGGACAAGATGCGCGCCACCGCCACACTGGTGAACATCGCCCGCGGCGGCATCGTCGATGAGCTGGCGCTGGCCGATGCGCTGGCCCACGGGCGTTTGGCTGGCGCCGGCCTGGATGTCTACGAAGGCGAGCCGCGCGTGCGGCCGGAACTGCTGGCGCTCAATAACGTGGTGCTCACCCCGCATATCGGCAGCGCCAGCCTGGCCACGCGCCGCGCGATGGTGCAACTGGCGGTGGACAACCTGATCGCTGCGCTGGGCAAAGGCCCTCATGCCGGCCATCCGCCGAGCGCGCTCAACGCCGCCGCGGTTGCCGCTGCCAAACGTGGCGGCACCGGCGCGGATGCGAAAAAAGCCGGCGTCACCGGCACCATCTCGACCAAACGATAGGGAACCTCCGCGGCCAGCATTGGAGGTTCCCCGAACCCAGCGCGCAGTGCTTCCTCATTTCCCCTTTCGATAAAGACAAACTCATGAGCAACGAAAACCGTCGTTTCAACGTCGCGGTCGTGGGCGCCACCGGCGCTGTCGGCGAGACCATGCTGAGCATCCTGGCCGAGCGCAACTTCCCGGTCGCCACCCTGTACGCGCTGGCGTCGTCGCGCTCGGCCGGCGGGCAGGTGGAGTTCAATGGCGGCAAGGTCGATGTGCAGGATCTGGCCGAGTTCGACCCCGCCGGCGTGGACATCGCGCTGTTCTCCGCGGGCGGCAGCGTGTCCAAGGAATACGGCCCCAAGTTCGCCGCGGCCGGTGCGGTGGTGATCGATAATTCGTCGGCGTTCCGATACGACGACGACGTGCCGCTGGTGGTTTCCGAGGTCAATCCGGAAGCGCTCAAGCAGCGCCCGCGCGGCATCGTCGCCAACCCCAATTGCTCGACCATGCAGATGCTGGTGGCCCTGGGCCCCATCCACCGCACCTACGGCATCGAGCGCATCAATGTGGCGACCTACCAGTCGGTCTCCGGCGGCGGGCGCTCGGCGATGGAAGAACTGGGCAAGCAGACCAGCGAGCTGCTGAGCTTCCAGGACATCGACCCGCAGCGGTTCCCGGTGCAGATCGCCTTCAACCTGATTCCGCACATCGACGACTTCCAGGACAACGGCTACACCAAGGAAGAGATGAAGCTGGTCTGGGAAACCCGCAAGATCCTCGGCGACGACAGCATCCAGGTGAACCCCACCGCGGTGCGCGTTCCGGTGTTCTATGGCCATTCCGAAGCGGTGGCGATCGAAACCCGCGACAAGATCACCGTGGAAGCGGCGCGCGCGCTGCTGGCGGCATCGCCGGGCGTGGAAGTGGTGGACGAGCGCGCTCCCGGCGGCTACCCGACGCCGGTCACGCACGCCTCCGGCAAGGATGCGGTGTTCGTCGGTCGCATCCGCGAAGACTTCTCGCACCCGCGTGGCCTGAACCTGTGGATCGTCTCCGACAACATCCGCAAGGGCGCCGCGCTCAACGCCGTGCAGTTGGCCGAACTGGTCGCACAGGAAGGCTGAAGGTCGCGATAAAAGCGACCGCGCAGCCGCTATGCGGGCGTGGCCGGTGCAGGCATCACCCGGCCACTGCGGTGCCGAGCGCGCCGTCCGTACCCGCAGGACGACTGGTCGCGACGTGTGGTCGGCGCTCTGGACCGCCGTGCACGTGCTGGCGCGTGCCGGCGCGCGACGATGCTTTCCGGAGAGGCTCACCGCGCGCCAGCGCTCCGGCTGGGTGCAGTTCGGCGCGTGGAAGTCGGCTCGATTCTCAACCAAAGTTCAATCTGCAGGCGCGCTGCCCATCGCGCGCCTGCAGACAGACGCACGTGCGCGTGTCGCCTCACATCGCACGCCCTGCGCGTCGAGGGACCTTGCAGCTTGCGTCGCGCAGTCATGCCGCCCGCCGCTCGCGCACTCCGTTGCCGGCTCTGGTGACGCGCCATTGGCGCCACAGGTGGCATCACGCGCCTCGTGATGTTGCACCACGCAAGCTGCCGACAAGCCGTTGCGCGCTTGATGCCTCGCGCAGTGTCATCGCCCATCAGCGCTTGCCGGTATGCATTGGCCACGCATGCATGCCGCACTGCGGCAGTGTCGCCGTTACAGCGCTCTGCATCACGGCACCGACTTTTTCGCTCATCCAGCGGCTATATTGATGCCCATGAAACATAGGGGCGGGGGCGCGATGCGTCCGATACAAGGGATAGGTGCGTTGCTGCTGATGGCCTGCAGCGGCGCTGCAATGGCGTTGGGACTGGGCGATATCCGGGTGCTGTCCAAGCCCGGGCAACCGCTGGTGGCCGAGATTCCGGTCATCTCCAACGAGCCGGGCGAACTCGACAACGCGCGCGTGGCACTGGCATCGGCCACCACCTTCGCGCGGGTCGGCCTGGAGCGTCCGCAAGGGCTGGTCAGCAATCTGCAGTTCCAGTTCGCGCAGGACGCGCGCGGGCGTGCGGTGATCCGCGTGACCAGCAGCCAGGCGGTGGACCAGCCGGCGATCAACTTCCTGATCGAAGTGGAGTGGGGCCAGGGCCGGCTGGTGCGCGAATATTCGGCCCTGGTCGATGCGCCCAACACCGCGGCTGCGATCGCCGAGCCGGCCATCGAAGCGCCGCGTGCCGGTTCCAGCAATGCGATTGCACGCGAGCCGGCGCCGGTCGCCGACCGCGCCGCGCAAGACAATGCCAGGACCGAACCGGCCGCGCGTGCAACTGCCAGTACATCTGCTGCGTCTGCCGCGCAGGCCGGCGATGCGTTGCCGGCCGTGCGCGCGGGCCAGACCTTGTCGGAGATCGCCGCGGGGGTGGCGCGTTCCAGCGGGCATTCGCTGGACCAGACCATGCTGGCGTTGCTGCGCACCAACCCGGACGCCTTCATCAACGGCAACATCAACCGCCTGAAGCAGGGCGCGGTGCTGCGCACACCGCAGGAAGACGCGCTTGCCCAGGTCGGTGCGGCCGAAGCGGCGGTCATGGTGCGCGAGCAGGCCGCTCAGTGGCGGCAGGCGCGATCGGCGGTGCCGCAGCCTGCCGAAGCCGGCACTGCCGCTGCCGCAACGCCGCCGGCCGCTACGCCTGGCGCAGCGGCCGGCAACGGCGCGCGGCTCGAAATCGCCCCCGCAGTGGCGAGTCAGACCAACAAGGCCGGCATTACGTCCGGCACCAGTGCCGAAGGCGAGGGCGAGATGGCGGCCAATCAACAGTTGCAGCAGGCCAAGGAAGACATTGCCACCCGCGATGCGGAGTTGCAGGACCTGCGGAGCCGCGTGGCGGATCTGGAAAAGCTCAGGCAGCAACAGCAAGCGCTGATCGCCATGAAGGACAGCGATCTGGCGGCCGCACAGAAGCGCCTGTCTGAAACCCCTGCGACCGCACAACAGGGTGGCGGTTTTCCGCTGTGGTTGATCGGCGGGCTGGTGTTGATCGTCGCTGCCGTGGTGGCGTGGCTGGCCGCGCGCCGTCGCAAGCCCTCACCGCTGCCGCCGTTGCCGCGTCGGCCGTTCGACTTCGTCCTGCCTGGCGCGCCGGTGCAGGCCGCCGAACCGCAAGAGGCGACGCAAACCACCGAGCCCAGCGAGCGCGATGTGGTGCACGAGACAGAATTCGAGCAGACCGATCTGCGCGACGAAGAGCGCGCCCAGGACGCGCACCAACCGTTATCGGACGTGCTGCGTCGCGAGCCGCTGCCGTCCGAACCGGCTGCTGCGTCCACGGCGGTCAACAGCGACGATTGGCGTGCGCTGCGTGCCACGCCGCCGGTGGCGGCAACGCAGGCGCCGCACACCATGCCCGTCGACGAGGCGCAGGCTTCGCCGCACCCGGCGTCCGAAGCCGTGGAGACGAGCCACGCCGACGTCGCGCCTACGATCCGCGATGTCCCGCCTGCGGCGTCGCCAGTCGCGGTGGCCACGCAAGACAGCCTGGATTTCGAGGGTTCGCCTGCGACACCGGGTGCCGCGCCCAGCCCGTCGGCCAGCCGGGACGTCGCCTCGGCCGGGCGCGATCGCCTGGAACTGGCGGTGGCCTACCTGGACCTGGGCGACAAGGACACCGCGCGCGGCCTGCTGGTGGAGGTTGCCGCCACCGGCGACGACGCCACCCGCGCCGAAGCCGCCGAACTGCTGGAACGCCTGGCATGAGCCCGGCGATCGATCGCCTCCCCGCGCAGGAAAGTGATGCACGCGAGCGCCGGATCGACTATGTGGAGTTCGCCTCCACCGATCCGGACGCCAGCCGTGCGTTCTTCGAAGCGGTGTTCGGTTGGCAATTCCAGGCCTACGGCCCGGACTACCTGGCCTTCAACGATGGCCGCCTGGACGGCGGCTTCTACCGTGCAGCCGCGCCAGCGCCGGACGAGGGTGGACCATTGGTTGTGCTGTATGCCGACGCGTTGGCCCCGGTGATCGAGCGCGTGCGTGCTGCAGGTGGGGAGATCGTCAAGCCGGTGTTCGGCTTTCCCGGCGGCAGCCGGTTTCATTTTCGCGAGCCCGGCGGCACCACGTTGGCCGTGTGGTCCGAGCGCAGCGTCGCGTCCGGCGACTGACCACGCGCTTGCGTGCAGGCCGCACGCGCGTCGCAGCGGCTCGGCACCCACCAGGCAATGCGGCTCGTACACTTCACCTTCTTTGCAGCGGCGGGGCTGTGCTGGCCATCGCCGGCGATGGCGGCAGCATGACCGCCACGCAGATTTCATCGATTCACTCATAGGGCAGGTACCGATGCGTTACGCGCTGGGCGTGGAATACGACGGCAGCGAATTTCAGGGCTGGCAGCAGTTGGGCGAGCATGGCGGGCCGAGCGTGCAGGCCAGCCTGCAGGCGGCCTTGTCGTCGGTCGCCGATGCGCCGGTGCAGGTGGTCTGCGCCGGGCGCACCGACGCCGGCGTGCATGGCGAATGCCAGGTGGTGCATTTCGACAGCGACGCACGCCGCGAGCCGCGTGGCTGGATGCTGGGCACCACTGCGCGCCTGCCGCCGTCGATCGCCGTGCGCTGGTGCGTACCGGCCGCCGATGACTTCCACGCGCGCTTTTCCGCGCGCGCGCGTCGTTACCGCTATCGCCTGCTCAATCGGCAGATTCGCCCGGCACTGTATCGGCAGACCCTGAGCTGGGAGCGTCGCCCGCTCGATGCCGATGCCATGCATGGCGCAGCGCAGGCCTTGTTGGGCGAGAACGATTTCAGCGCGTTCCGCAGCGTGCAATGTCAGGCCTTGCACGCGCGCCGTCACCTGCAGGCCATCCATGTGCAGCGTTTCGGCGAGGTGGTGGAGGTGCAGGTCCAGGCCAATGCATTCCTTCATCACATGGTGCGGAATATTGTGGGTTCGCTGATTTTGGTCGGTACCGGCGAACAGCCGGCCGACTGGATCGCGACGTTGCTCGCCGGACGCGACCGCACTGTGGCCGGCCCGACAGCGCCGCCACAAGGTCTGGTATTTATCGGACCTCTGTATCCTGCAGAGTGGCATCTGCCTGCTGAGGTGACCCAATGAATCGATCGCTGTACCGCACCCGTATCAAGTTTTGTGGCATGACCCGCGCCGGCGATATCCGCCTGGCCGGCGAACTGGGTGTGGACGCGGTAGGTTTCATCTTTGCGCATGGCAGCCCCCGGCGCGTGGCGCCGGCCGAGGCGCGCGCGATGCGCCAGGCCACTGCGCCGATGGTCGATGTGGTGGCATTGTTTCGCAACAATTCGAAAGAAGAAGTGCGCGAAGTGGTGCGCACCGTGCGCCCGACCCTGTTGCAATTCCATGGCGAGGAAGACGACGCGTTCTGCCGTAGCTTCAACCTGCCGTATCTCAAGGCGGTGCCGATGGGCAGCGGCGGCGTGAATGGCGAAGACGCCAACGCGCGCACGCTGCAATTGTCCTATCCCAATACCGCTGGTTTTCTGTTCGACAGCCATGCGCCCGGCGCTGGCGGCGGCACCGGCAAGACCTTCGACTGGTCGCGCTTGCCCACCGGCTTGCATCGTCCGTTCCTGTTGGCCGGTGGCATCAACGCCGACAACGTGTTCGACGCCATCGTGGCCACGTTGCCCTGGGGCGTGGATGTTTCCAGTGGGGTGGAGTTGGCGCCTGGCATCAAGGACGGCCACAAGATGCGCAAGTTCGTTGAGGAAGTACGGCGGGCGGATTGTCACGAGATGTCGTGAAGGTGGGATTCGGGATTCGGGAGTCGTAACAGCAGGCGCGTAACGCGGCTTGGTCGTTTGGATAGCTAGCAGTGCGCGTGTGCGTTAGCGTGCTTTCCGAAAGCCGAAAGCCGAAAGCCGAAAGCCGAAAGCCGAAAGCCGAATGCCGAATGCCGAATGCCGATCTAGAGACCTTCCCGCACCTTGCGTCTATCTCGCTGGACACAGCCGCGGTTTCGCCATTTGAGGCGATTTAACGAGCGTTCGCGCCCTAGATGGCGTTCCCTCAGGCCGAGCCGCAAATGACGTTTTTGTGTCTTCTGGCTAGTTGTGCCGATGCGTGGCCTTCCGCTCGGCAGGTATAGCACCTGACGGTACACACGCTCGTCGCGAGGCGTGGGCGGGCGATGCAGTATTGCACCGAACATCCGCGATAGCCGCTCAGGCTTTCGTTGCATCCATGGCCGGAAACTTGTGCTGATCTTCCGCCAGCGCTTTTCCTAGCCAACCTGCCAGCCGTTCGATACGTGGATCGGGGTTGCGCTTGGCAGCGCACAACACCCAGCGGCCATGCGTGGCGTTGAATCCCCACGGCGCCAGCAGGCGCCCGGCTGCCAGGTCCGCGGCGACCAACGGCTGCGGCGCAATCGCGATCCCCAGGCCAGCGGCAGCGGCTTCCAGCAGATACACCAGGTGCTCGAATTCGGTGCCGAAGCGCAGCGCCTCAGGAGCCAGCCCGTGCGCCTGTGCCCATTCCGGCCAGGCCTGCGGGCGCGAGCGGGTGTGCAGCAGCGCGTGATCGCCGAGCACGGCCGGGTCGCTTCCCTCGATCTGCAAGATTGATGCGAGCTGCGGATTCAGCACCGGCCCAATCCACTCCACGCCCAGCGCGTGCACCTGCCATTCGCTCGGCCAGGGTGGTGTGTCCAGCAGCAGGGCGGCATCCAGACCGTCCAGGTCCGGTCCAGGGGGCTGTTCGCTGGCCGACAGATGCAGGCGCACGTCCGGCAGCTCTTGCTGCAGCAGTCCCAGGCGCGGAATCACCCAGCGCGCCAGCAAGCTGCCCGAACATCCCAGCACCAGCGGCGCCTCGGCGGCCGGGCGTTGTAGTCCCGCCCAGGCCTGACCAATCACGCCAAAGCCTTCGCCGGTGGCATCGCGAAGCCGAACCCCTGCCGCGGTCAGCATCAGGCCGCGGCCCTGGCGTGCAAACAGCGCGGTGCCCAATGCCTGTTCCAGCGAACGCACATGCCGGCTGACGGCGCCATGGGTGACGTGCAGTTCCTGGGCAGCACGGCTGACGCTCTGCAAGCGCGCGGCAGCTTCGAACGCGCGCAGCGCCGCCAGCGGGGGAAATGAGCCACTCATATGTGATTCCAGGTCACAGGTTGCAGCAATCTTATCGATTTATCGCATGCCGCGGCTGCGCTAAAGTGACGCCTCTCGTATGACGCATTGCTGCAGAGGATTTCCATGTCGGCCCAGCCCATCAGTGACTTTTACGCCTATCCGGATGCTGCCGGCCACTTCGGCAAGTTCGGTGGCCGTTTCGTCGCCGAAACCTTGATCGGCCCGCTGCAGGAACTGTCCGCCGCCTACGATCAGGCGCGGCAGGATCCGAGTTTCATCGCCGAATACGACAAGGACCTCAAGCATTACGTCGGCCGGCCCAGCCCGATCTACCACGCCGAACGGCTCAGCCGTGAAGTGGGTGGGGCGCAGATCCTGCTCAAGCGCGAAGACCTCAACCACACCGGCGCGCACAAGATCAACAACACCATCGGCCAGGCCCTGCTGGCCAGCCGCATGGGCAAGACCCGCATCATCGCCGAGACCGGCGCCGGCCAGCATGGCGTCGCCAGTGCCACCGTGGCGGCACGCCTGGGCCTGGAATGCGTGGTCTACATGGGGGCCACCGATATCGAGCGGCAGAAGATCAATGTCTACCGCATGAAGTTGCTCGGCGCCACGGTGATCCCGGTGACTTCCGGCTCGGCCACGCTCAAGGACGCGCTCAACGAAGCCATGCGCGACTGGGTGACCAACGTGCGCGACACCTTCTACATCATCGGCACCGTGGCCGGCCCGGACCCATACCCGCGCATGGTGCGCGACTTCAATGCCATTGTCGGCCGCGAGGCGCGCGAACAGATGCTGCAGGACCATGGCCGGCTGCCGGATGCGATCAGTGCCTGCGTGGGCGGCGGCAGCAACGCGATCGGTCTGTTCCATGCCTTCCTCAATGATCCGGGCGTCAAGATCTATGGTGCCGAAGCGGCCGGCGATGGCATCGCCACCGGCCGCCATGCCGCCTCCATCGCCGCCGGGCGCCCGGGCGTGCTGCACGGCAATCGCACCTATGTGATCTGCGACGACGACGGCCAGATCACCGAGACCCATTCGATCTCCGCTGGCCTGGATTACCCCGGTGTGGGCCCGGAGCATTCGTTTCTGTCCGACAGCGGTCGCGCGGTGTATCAGGGCATCACCGACGACGAGGCGATGGCCGCCTTCCATCTGCTGGCGCATACCGAAGGCATTCTTGCCGCGCTCGAGTCCAGCCATGCGGTGGCGCAGTCGATCAAGCTTGCGCGCGAGCTGCCCAGGGATGCGTTGGTGCTGTGCAATCTGTCGGGGCGTGGCGATAAGGATGTGCACACCATCGCGGCGCGCGAGGGGATCGCTCTTTAGGAGTGGCGGCGGCGACTTCTCTCTCCGGATGCAGGGACGCGGCGATGCTCGAAGGAATGCTCCAGCTGGTGGCCGAGGCGCTGTTGCAGGCCTTGGCCGAGCTGCTGATCGAACTTGGCCTGCACTCTGTCGCCGAGTCGTTCGAGCGCAGGCCCTCGCCAGGGCTGGCGGCAGTCGGCTACGCAATCCTGGGTGCGTTACTTGGCGGTGTCAGTCTTTGGCTGCTGCCGCAGCACCTCACTGCGACCTTTGGCGCGCGACTGGCAGCGCTGGTGATCGCGCCGCCGGTCGCCGGTGGCCTGATGGCCGCGCTTGGTGCGTGGCGCGCGCGCCGCGGCGACCCGGTGCTGCGCATCGATCGATTTTCCTACGGCTACCTGTTTGCGCTGTGCTTTGCGCTGATGCGGTATTTCTTTGCCGCCTGAGGTTAGATGGCGGCCGGCTTTCCTCCCTTGTTCGAGTGATTTCATGCGTCGTATCGATTCCTGCTTCGCCGAGCTGCGCGCCAATGGGCGCAAGGCACTGATCCCTTTCATCACCGCCGGCGACCCATCGTTGGAAGCCACCGTACCGGTGATGCACGCGCTGGTGCGCGCCGGTGCCGATGTGATCGAGCTGGGTGTGCCGTTCTCCGACCCGATGGCCGACGGCCCCACCATCCAGCGCAGCTCCGAGCGCGCGCTGGCTCGTGGCGCTGGCCTGGCGTATGTGCTGGAAGCGGTGCACGAGTTCCGTCGCGACGATGCCACCACCCCGGTGGTGCTGATGGGCTACCTCAACCCGATCGAGATCCATGGCACGCGACGCTTCGCCGAGGCCGCGGTCGCCGCGGGCGTGGATGGCGTGCTGCTGGTCGACCTGCCGCCGGAAGAAGCCGGCGAAACGCGCGCCATCTTTACCGAGGTCGGGTTGGCGCTGATCGCACTGGCCTCGCCCACCACCAGCGAGCAGCGCCTGGATATGTTGTGCAGCACCGCGCAGGGCTATCTGTACTACGTCAGCTTTGCCGGCGTCACCGGCGCCTCCAATCTGCTCGACACCCATGCCGCCAGCGACCGCCTGCGCCAGCTGCGTCAGCGTGCCGGCGCGCCAGTGGTGGCCGGCTTCGGCATCAAGGATGCGGCCAGCGCCGCTGCCATGGCCGTGGATGCCGACGGCGTGGTGGTGGGCAGTGCATTGGTCGCTGCTTTGGCGGACGCGGGCGAGGTCCGCAGCGCCCGTGAACGCGCCGAAGCGTTCCTGGCCCCGTTGCGCCAGGCGCTCGACCAGGGATGAGAACCGAGCGTCTTTCCCACCGCTAGAGGGATTGGGGCGCAGGCGCAGCCACGTGCCTGCGCCGCATCGCGCCACGGCAGCCGCCGCGATCCATTCGCGGCCATCGCTCGCAGAGACATTCAGCCGCCCAAGCCCGGAAGTCTCTGCGCCAGATCCCGCATTCATGACGCCGGCTACCTTGGCATTCCCACGGCGCGTTAGACTGTCGCCCCTCTGCGGCCCGCCAGGCCGCCCTGCATGGATTGTCATACACGCATGAGCTGGCTCAGCAAATTGATGCCCTCCGGCATCCGCACCGAAAACACCCCGGCCAAGAAGCGCAGCGTCCCCGAGGGCCTGTGGGAAAAGTGCAGCAATTGCGGGAGTGCGCTGTACGGCCCGGAACTCGAGGAAAACCTCGAGGTGTGCCCGAAATGCGATCACCACATGGCGATCCGCGCCCGCGCGCGCCTGAATTCGCTGTTCGATCCGGAGACCGCGAGCACTGAAATCGCCGCTCAGCTCGGTCCGGTCGACGCGCTCAAGTTCAAGGACCAGAAGCGCTACGGCGAACGCATCAAGGCCAGCCAGAAAGCCAGCGGCGAATATGACGCGCTGATCGCCATGCGCGGCACGCTCAAGGGCAACCCGCTGGTCGCCGCTGCGTTCGATTTCGCCTTCATGGGCGGCTCGATGGGGTCGGTGGTGGGCGAGCGCTTTGCGCGTGCGGCCGAAGTGGCGCTGGAAGTCGGCTGCCCGTTCGTGTGCTTTTCCGCCAGTGGCGGCGCACGCATGCAGGAAGGCCTGTTCTCGCTGATGCAGATGGCCAAGACCTCGGCCGCGCTCGGCCGCCTGCGCGAAGCCGGCCTGCCGTATATCTCGGTGCTGACCCATCCCACCACCGGTGGCGTGTCGGCCTCGTTCGCGATGCTCGGCGATATCAACATCGCCGAGCCGCATGCGCTGATCGGCTTTGCCGGCCCGCGCGTGATCGAACAGACCGTACGCGAAACGCTGCCCGAAGGTTTCCAGCGCTCGGAGTTCCTGCTCGACCACGGCGCCATCGACCAGATCTGCGACCGCCGACAGATGCGCGACCGCATCGCCGAGCTCACCGCGATGATGATGCGTCAGCCGCATCCGCAAGACGCCGACGCCGCATGAGCGCACGCAAGTATTTCGGCACCGACGGCATCCGCGGTCGGGTCGGGCAGGGCGTGATCTCGGCCGATTTCGTGCTGCGCCTGGGCAATGCGCTCGGCCGTGTACTGACCCAGGGCCGCAGCAAGCGGCCATTGGTGCTGATCGGCAAGGACACCCGCATTTCCGGCTACATGTTCGAAGCGGCGCTGGAAGCTGGCCTGGTTGCCGCCGGTGCCGACGTGCAGCTGATCGGGCCGATGCCGACCCCGGCCATCGCCTTTTTGACCAGCACGTTGCGCGCCGACGCGGGGGTGGTGATCAGCGCCTCGCACAATCCGCATTACGACAACGGCATCAAGTTCTTCTCCGCCGAAGGCGAGAAGCTCGACGACGCCACCGAAGCGGCGATCGAAGCAGCGCTGGACGAGCCGTTCCACACGGTGGAATCGGAGCGGTTGGGCAAGGCCATCCGCACGCGTGACGCCATCGGCCGCTATATCGAATTCTGCAAGGCAAGCGTGGCGCGCGGTTTCACCCTGCACGGGCTGAAGATGGTGCTGGATTGCGCGCATGGCGCCACCTATCACATCGCACCCATGCTGTTCCGTGAGCTGGGCGCCGAGGTGGTGGTCATCGGCGCCGCGCCGGACGGGCTCAACATCAACGCCGGTGTGGGCTCGACCCATATCGATAATCTCGCTGCCAAGGTGCGCGAGTGCGGTGCGCATCTGGGTATCGCCTTCGACGGCGACGGCGACCGCGTGCTGATGGCCGACGACCAGGGCAACCCGGTCGATGGCGACGATCTGCTGTACGTGCTCGCGCGCTCGTGGCAGGCCAGCGGCCGGCTGACGGGTACCGTGGTCGGCACCTTGATGACCAATTACGGCCTGGAACAGGCATTGGCCGCGCTGCACATTCCGTTCCAGCGCGCCAAGGTCGGCGACCGCTACGTGCATCAGGCCCTGGTCGAAGGCGGCGGCACGTTGGGCGGCGAAACGTCCGGTCACCTGTTGTGCCTGGACCGTGCCAGCACCGGCGATGGCATCGTCAGTGCGCTGCAGGTGCTCGAAGCGCTGGGGCGCGATGGGCAGAGCCTGCGCGACGCGCTGACGCGCCTGAGCAAGGTGCCGCAGAAGACCGTCAACGTGCGCCTGGATGGCGGCGCCGCCAAGGCCATTGTGGAAGCGGCCAACGTGCAACAGGCGCTGCAACAGGCGCAGGCCGCCGTGCAAGGCCGCGGTCGCGCGTTCCTGCGCCCGTCGGGCACCGAGCCGGTGGTGCGGGTGACCGTGGAAGCCGACGACGCCGGCCTGATGCAGGACACGCTCGACCGGCTCTCAGGTGCAGTGCGTGACGCGGCGTGAGTCGATCGTCATTGGCGTCTGCGTGGTCATCGCCAAGGCCGCGACGTTCTACCTGTTGTATCGCCTGCTGATCTGACCCGCAGGTTTCTCTGGACCTTTTCGACCTTGACTGCAGACATCCGTATGAGCGCGCGCATTCCCACGCTGGACATCACCCGTTTGGACACCGACCGCGACGCCTTCGTCGCCGAGCTCGGAGCGGCTTATCGGCAGTGGGGCTTTGCCGGCATCCGCAATCACGGCATCGCCCAGGCCGATATCGACGCCGCTTACGAAGTGTTCAAGGCGTTCTTCGCGTTGCCGGAAGCGACCAAGCGCCGTTATCACGTGGAAGGCAGCGGCGGCGCGCGTGGCTACACCGCCTTCGGCGTGGAAACCGCCAAGGATTCCAAGCACTTCGATCTCAAGGAGTTCTGGCACATCGGCCGCGAGATTCCGGACGATTCGCCGTACCGCGCAGTGATGCCGCCGAATCTGTGGCCCAGCGAAGTGCCTGGTTTCCGCGAGCGCGGCTACCAGCTGTACCAGCAACTGGATCAATTGGGTTCGCGCGTGCTGTCGGCGCTGGCGCTGCATATCGGCCTGCCGCAGGACTACTTCGTCGACAAGACCAACAACGGCAATTCGATCCTGCGGCCGATCCATTACCCGCCGATCACCAGCGACGACATCCCCAATGTGCGTGCCGGCGCGCATGGCGACATCAATTTCATCACCTTGCTGGTGGGTGCCAGTGCCGCCGGCCTGGAAGTGCGTTCCCACGATGGCGAGTGGGTGCCGTTCACTGCCGACGCCGACACCATCGTGGTCAACATCGGCGACATGCTGCAGCGCCTGACCAACCATGTGTATCCGTCCACCATCCACCGCGTGGTCAATCCACCGGGAGAGCAGGCACGCCAACCGCGCTATTCGGTGCCGTTCTTCCTGCACCCCAATCCGGATTTCCTCATCGACGTGCTGTCCTCGTGCATCAGCGCGGACAATCCCAGCCGTTATCCGGAGCCGATCACGGCGCATGGCTTCCTGGAAGAGCGTCTGCGCGAAATCAAGCTGAAGTAATCCGGCGCGTCGGGACGCGTTGCGCGGCGCAAATAGCCGCGCTCGCAACACGACCGGTGACCAGCGCCGCACTTCTGTTCAGAAAATTCTGCTCGCGCCTGGTTAAAGCTTGCGTTCACTCGGGCCGATAACCGAGGCTAATCGCTAGCGCGACGTCGGACTCGCCTGGCGCCCGCTGCCGATTGCACAGGGCTGGGGCGTGCGCATGCGATGGATCAAATGGGTGGGTGTCGTGTCGGTGCTGGCGGCCTGTGCCGCCGCAGGCTCGGTATCGGCGACAGCGGTCAGCGTGACCGTCGCCGATGCAGGTGGCGTGCTGGTCGATGCGGTCGTGAGCCTGGAGCCGGCGCGGCCCGCTCCGCCGACCGCGACCAGGACCGCGGAAATGGATCAGGTCAATTCGCAGTTCGTGCCTGCCGTGCTGGCCGTGCGCACCGGCACCCTGGTGCGCTTTCCGAATAACGATCAGATTCGCCATCAGGTGTATTCGTTCTCTCCGGCCAAGCGCTTCGAGCTGCCGCTGTTTCAAGGCACCACCGCGACGCCGGTGCGTTTCGATCAGGCGGGTCTGGTCACCATCGGCTGCAATATCCACGATTGGATGCTGGGGTACATCGTGGTGCTGGAGACGCCGTATTTCGGCAAGACCGGCAGCGATGGTCGCGCCCAGCTAAAGGCGCCTGCGGGCAATTACACGCTGCGGGTCTGGCACCCGCGCATCAAGGGCGCTGCCAGCAGCGAGCCGTTGGTGATCGCGCGCGAGCCAGTGCAGCGCCGCGTGACCCTGCAGACCACCGGCGCCGCGCCGGCCGCGGCGCCACCGGATGCGCGCGTGCGCGCGCTGCAGGACAAGTTCCGTAACGCCGACCCGAAGAAGCCGCGCCCATGAGGTCGATGCGTTTGCATACCCGCATCGCGGCCTTGCTCGTGCTGGTCGTGCTTGCCACGCAGGCGTTGACATTCCTGGCCGTGCAGGTGGCGACCGAGCGCAGCGTCAAGGCGCAGCTTGGCGAAGAGCTCGAGATCGGGCAGCGGGTCTGGCAACGCATCAACATGCGCCGGGACGAACAGCTGCTGCAGTCGGCGTCGGTGCTGGCCGACGATTTCGGGTTTCGTGCGGCCGTGGCCAGTGGCGATGTGCCGACCATGCAATCGGCCCTGCGCAATCACGCCGCGCGCATGTCGGCGCAAACCGCGCTGTTGCTGTCGCCCGATGGCGAATTCTTGACCGGCCTGGCCGACGTGCCGCAGGCCGAACAATTGCGCGCGGTGCAGGCATTGCTGCAACAAGCGCAACGCGATGGACGCGCGGTCGGCGTGGTGGCGCTGAATCAACACATCGTGCGGTTGGCAGTGGTGCAGGTGCTGGCGCCGAACCGCGTCGGCTGGATTGGGATCGGCAACGAATCCGGCGATGGCCTGGCGCAGGATTTCCGCACCACCACCGGGCTGGATGCGATCTTCTTCACCGATGGCCCACCGGTGCGCGTGCTGGCCTCTACCCTGGAGCCCTCGGCGCGCGCCCAATTCGCGCAGCAACTGCCCCTGGCAGAGAAGGTGCAGGCAGCATCGATCCCGCTGACGCTGGACCAGTCGCGTTATCTGGTCAGGCTGCAGTCGATCCAGGGCGACAGCCAGGTGCGGGTGGCGTTGCAGGCATCGCTGGATCGTGCCGTGGCGCCGTACCGCAGCCTCAAGCTGCGGATCCTGCTGCTGGCAGGCTTGGCCACGGTCGCGGCATTGGGCGTGGCGATTGTTCTTGCGCGCAGCGTGAGCAAGCCCGTTGCACAACTGGTCCAGGCCGCACGGCGCATTCAGCGCGGCGACTACCGCACCGCCGTGCAGGTGCCGCCGGGCCGCGAACTCGCCGAACTGGCCGACAGTTTCGGGCGCATGCAGCACCAGATCGCCAGCCGCGAACAGCACATCCTGCATCAGGCCCGCCATGACGCCCTGACCGGGTTGCCCAACCGCATCTGGTTGCTGGAGCGCTTGAAGGACGTGGTGGATCAGACCGTGGCCTCCGGTGGCACCGCCGCGGTGCTGATCCTGGATCTGGAGCGCTTCAAGGAACTCAACGACAGCCTGGGCCACGACTTCGCCGACCAGGTGTTGGTGGAAGCCGGGCGTCGGTTGGTGGAGGTCGTGCAGGAGCCCAATCTGGTGGGCCGGCTGGGGAGCGATGAATTCATGGTGGTGGTGGCGCAAGCCGATGCGGCCAGCGTGCAGCAGGATGCGCAGCGCCTGCTGCTGCAGTTGCGCCGCCCGCTGGTGTTGCCGCAGGCGCGCATCCAGCTCGAAGCCAGCATCGGCATTGCCTTGATTCCCGAGCACGGCGCCGACCCGGACACCTTGTTGCGCCGGGCCGACATCGCACGGCGGCAGGTCGGTACGACAGCCACCTTCGGCGCCAGCGTCTACCGCATGGGCCAGGACGAACAGCATCTGCGGCGTTTGCGCCTCACCGGCGATCTGCGTCAGGCCATCGGCGCTAATGAACTCACCTTGCGCTTCCAGCCCAAGATCTGTCTGCGCACCGATCATGTCGAACAGGTCGAAGTGCTGGTGCGCTGGCATCATCCGGTGCTCGGGCCGATCGGTCCGGACGAATTCATCCCGCTTGCCGAACACTCCGGCGTGATCCATCCGCTCACCCGCTTCGTGCTGGACGAAGCGCTGCGCTGCCAGGCGCAATGGCGCAAGCAGGGGCTGCAGCTGGGCATGGCCATCAACCTGTCAGCACTGGATCTGTCCGATCCCGGTTTGCCCGACTTCGTGCGCGGCTGCCTGGAGCATCACGCCGTGCCAGCGCAGTCGGTCACACTGGAATTGACCGAAAGCGCCTTGATGCGCGATGTCGAATTCGCGCTGCACATGCTGCATCAGCTACGAAGTGTCGGTGTGCGCCTGTCCATCGACGACTTCGGCACCGGCTATTCCTCGTTGGCACAACTCAAGCGCATGCCGGTGGACGAATTGAAGATCGACAAGAGTTTCGTCATGCAGCTGGCCGACGGCACCGACGATGCCTTCATTGTCCGCAGCACGATCGATCTGGGGCATAACCTGGGGCTGAGCGTCATTGCCGAAGGCGTCGAAAACACCGCGGCCCTCGCGTTGCTGCGCGGCTACGGCTGCGACATGGTGCAGGGCTATCTGTATTCGCCACCGCTGGAAGAAGCGCCGCTGGTGGCCTGGTGCATGCGCCAACTCGGCATGAGCACGCCAGCACATGCAGGTGTGCAGCGATGAGCCTGCATCTGCGTGTCGCGCTGCTTGCTGCTGCGGTGGCCGGGGTGTTCGCGCCGCTGCATGCCCGGGCCGGCGACGGGCGCCTGCTCGCCACCGGCGGCGTATCGATGATCGAAGGCAGTAGCGGCGGCGGCATCGTGCCGTGGGCCACGTTGTCTGGGTACGGCACGCGCGACGAGCTTGGCACCGTCGCGTTCGCAACCCACGTCGACAGCGGCGATTACCGTCTTGACGTGCAGGGCGCCGCGCTCACGGTTGGCAATCGGCTGGAGCTGTCGCTTGCCCGCCAGCGTCTGGATCTGGGCACTCTGCAGGACCGGCTCGGCTTGCCGTGGAATGCGCTTGGCCAGGACGTGTTCGGTGCCAAGGTGCGCTTGGCCGGCGATCTTGTGTACGGACATGCGCCGCAAGTCAGCTTGGGCGTGCAATACAAACGCCTGCGCAACGGCACCTTGCCGTTGGCGATCGGTGCGCGCGACGATCACGGCACCGACATCTACGTCAGCGCGAGCCGCTTGTTGCTGCAGGGCGCCGCTGGATATCAGCTGCTGCTCAACGGCACCTTGCGCGCTACCCGCGCCAACCAGGCCGGTTTGCTCGGCTTTGGCGGCGATCGCCGCAACAGCTATCGTCTGGTGCCCGAGGTCAGTGCTGCAGTGGTGCTGTCGCCGTCCTGGGCGGTGGGTGTGGAATATCGCGACAAACCCAATAACCTCGGTTTCGCGCGCGAGCAAGCGTGGGCGGATGCATTCGTCGCCTGGTTCCCCAATAAGCATGTTTCGTTGACCGCCGCCTGGGCCGATCTTGGCGATATCGCCACGCTTGCCCATCAGCGCGGTCCTTATCTCTCGTTGCAGGTGGCGTTCTGATGAACCGATGGCTGCGCTGGTCGTTGCTCTGCATGCTAGGCCTGACGAGCGCCTGCGCCAGCACGCACCCGCGGCAGACGTTGTACGACGAACTTGGCGGCCAGGCGGGCATCGAGGCGCTGGTGGAAACCATGCTCTCGCGCATCGCCGACGACCCGCGCATCGTCGACAAATTCGCACGCGTCAATATCGTCATGCTCAACGACCGGCTGGTGCAGAAGTTCTGCCATGTCGCCGACGGCCCATGCCCTGATACGGCCAAGTCGATGCAGCAGGCGCATGCACACCTGGCCATCCGCGAAGGCGATTTCAATGCCCTGGTCGAAGATCTGAACTGGGCGATGGATCAGCGCAAGATTCCGCGTCGCACGCAAAACCGCCTGCTGGCGCGCCTGGCGGCCATGCACGGCGAGATCGTTAATCACTGAATCCAGCGAATGGCTCTAGCGCTGGCGGTAAAGCGCGTGAGCTGATGTCGATTTGGGCTGGCATGCGCTGCATCCAATCACTGACGCTCGATACATGCGCTTGCTTGGTTATCGCAAGTCCTACGGTCGCCCAGGTTGAAGCCACGCACGAAGCGCTGCCAAGCACGGGCGATCGCTCCTGCACTCAATCCAGCGGCCGCACCCGATGCGAACCGCGCGCCATCAGGCGTAGGGCGAGCGCATGCGGCAACAGCCGCAGTGCTGCATTGACCAGCCGATAGCGCCAGCCCGGCACCGCCAGCACCTGGCCGCGCTCCAGTGCGGCGATTCCATGCTCGGCCACTGCGTCGGCCTGCAGCCAGGCCCAGGCGGGCAGGGTAGACATCGCCTCGCGGGTGCCGGTCACGTCGTGGAATTCGGACCAGGCAAACCCCGGGCACAGGGCGCACACCTTGACCGCGCAATCGGCGTTTTCCAGCGCCAGCGATTCGCTGAAGCGCAGCATGAAACTCTTGCTGGCCGCATATAGGGTCTGCCCATCGGCGCTGGGCGTCAGTGCGGCGAACGAGGCCACGTTGAGAATGCGGCCCTGGCCGCTGGCACGGATCATTGGCAGCAGTCGCCAGGTCAGCTCGCACACCGCGCCCACCATCACCTGCAGGAAGCGCGCATGCGTGGCCCAGTCGTTGTGCAGGTAGCGGCCCGGCACGCCGTAACCGGCGTTGTTGACCAGTGTGCCCACGGTCCAGCCGTTGCCCTGGATCTGCGTTGCCAGCGCTTCGGCCGCGGCAGGGTCGGCCAGATCGGCCGGCAGCACTTCCACCCGAACCGTGCTGCGCAATTCCTCGGCCAATGCCAGCAGCCGGTCCACCCGTCGTGCGGTCAGGATCAATGGCATGCCGCGCCTGGCGTATGCGCGCGCAATCTCGCGGCCGATGCCGCTGGAGGCGCCGGTGATCAAGGCGAAGACAGGCGAAACGGACATGTCAGGTTCCTGTAAGGGGAGGGGGAGGACATCTGGCGGACAGAAGTGTGCCGGTTGCCGACAGGCCTTGGGCTATTCTGTCGCCTGTCTTCAACTCAGGAACCTGCGCCTGATGCGTCGAAAGATCGTTGCCGGAAATTGGAAGCTGCATGGCAGCCGCGCCTTCGCCACCGAACTGGTGGCCAAGGTGGCCGCGCACATGCCCCTGGAGGGTGTCGACGTCGTCATCCTGCCGCCACTGCCTTACCTCGGCGACCTGATCGAGGATTTCGAGGCCCATCACCTGTCGTTCGGAGCCCAGGACGTCAGCAGCAATGAGAAGGGCGCTTACACCGGCGAGGTCTCGGCCTCGATGCTGGTCGATGTCGGTGCTGGCTACGGGCTGGTCGGCCACTCCGAGCGCCGCCAATACCATCGGGAGAGTAGCGAACTGGTAGCGCGCAAGTTCGCCGCCGCCCTTCATGCCGGGCTGATTCCGGTGCTGTGCGTGGGCGAATCGCTGGAACAGCGTGAAGCCGGTCAGACTGAGGCAATCCTACGTGCCCAGCTCGACCCGGTCCTGGCGCTGGTGGGCAGTGCCGGTTTTGCGGGCGCGGTGCTGGCCTACGAACCGATCTGGGCCATTGGCACCGGCCGCACCGCAACCCCGGAGCAGGCCCAGGCGGTGCACGCTTTCTTGCGTGGCGAAGTCGCGAAGGCGGATGCTAGAATCGCCGATTCGTTGCCCATCCTGTACGGGGGCAGTGTCAAGCCCGACAACGCCGGCGAGCTGTTCGCACAGCCTGACGTCGATGGCGGGCTGGTCGGAGGCGCATCACTGGTCGCCGAAGATTTCCTGGCCATCGCACGCGCGGCGGCCGCGTGCTAACCCATTAAGTTTTGTCCGGGGACGGATTTCGAAATGCTGATGTTGATCCTCAATGTGGTCTACGTGCTGGTCGCCCTGGCGATGATTGCGCTGATCCTGATGCAGCGTGGCGCAGGCGCAGCGGCCGGTTCCGGATTCGGCGCCGGCGCGTCGGGCACCGTGTTCGGTTCGCAGGGTGCGTCGAACTTCCTGTCCAAGTCGACCAAGTGGCTGGCGGTGGTGTTCTTCAGCATCAGCCTGTTCATGGCGTGGTATGCCACGCACGGCGCACGTCCCACGGATCAGAACCTGGGTGTGATGTCACAGTCGGCGACTCCGGCTCCGGCCGCCGCCGGCGAGCTCACCCAGCCGTTGCCGCAGGCTCCGGCCGCAGGTGCGGTGCCGACCGCCCCGTCGCAGCCGGCTCCGGCCGCCGCTCCGCCAGTCGCGCCTGCGCAGTCCGCACCGGCGCAGCCGGCGCCTGCAGCAAGCGAAGAAAACGCTTCAGAACCAGCACAAAAACGCTGAAGCCGGTTACAATACGCTGCGCACTGGGATGCCCAGCGGCGCAACGTATGCCCAGGTGGCGGAATTGGTAGACGCACTACCTTGAGGTGGTAGCGACTTAGGTCGTAGGGGTTCGAGTCCCCTCTTGGGCACCATTGTTTGGCTGCAGTTCCTGCGCATCGCTTGTCGCGCGCGGGGTCTGCCTATACCCCATGCCGGCACGCGGCGCGTGCGGGCAGAGGCAAGAGAGAATCGCTGTGCTGGCCGAATATTTGCCGAGTCTGCTGTTTCTGATCGTCGCCACCGGTATCGGCATCGTGCTGATGTTGGTCGGTCGATTCCTCGGTCCGCGTAGCCCGGACCCGCGCAAGCTCTCGCCTTACGAGTGCGGCTTCGAAGCCTTCGAAGACGCGCGCATGAAGTTCGATGTGCGCTACTACCTGATCGCGATCCAGTTCATCGTGTTCGATCTGGAAATCATCTTCATCGTGCCGTGGACACAGGTGTTCATGGAGATCGGCGCACGTTCGCTGGTCACCATGGGGCTGTTCGTCGGTATGTTGTTCCTCGGCTTTATCTACGTGTGGAAGAAGGGAGCGCTGGAATGGGAGTGATTCAGACCCTGGATAGTCTGATGACCAACCCGATGCCGGAAGGCCGGGTGGAAGACATCCTGCGCCCGGAAGGCGAAAACCCGTTGCTCGAAAAGGGTTACGTGACCACCAGCGTCGATGCGCTGCTGAACTGGGCGCGCACCGGCTCGATGTGGCCGATGACCTTCGGCTTGGCGTGCTGCGCCGTCGAGATGATGCATGCGGGCGCCTCGCGCCTGGATCTGGACCGCTACGGTGTGGTGTTCCGCCCGTCGCCGCGCCAGTCCGACGTGATGATCGTGGCCGGCACCCTGGTCAACAAGATGGCCCCGGCGCTGCGTAAGGTCTATGACCAGATGCCGGATCCGAAGTGGGTCATCTCGATGGGCAGCTGCGCCAACGGCGGCGGCTACTATCACTATTCGTATTCGGTGGTGCGCGGTTGCGACCGCATCGTGCCGGTGGACATCTACGTCCCGGGCTGCCCGCCGACCGCCGAGGCGCTGGTCTACGGCATCTTGCAGCTGCAGAAGAAGATCTGGCGTACCCAGACGATCGCGCGCTGACACCCGTCTTCTTCTACCGAGAGCAGCCAAGCCCCCATGGCAGAGCAAGCATCTTCCTTCACTGACCGACTTGCGGCACGTTTCGCCGGTGCGCAGATTGCCGTGGCATTGCCGCGCGGCGAAGTGACGCTGGAAGTGGCCGCCGCCGATTGGCACGCCACCTGTCTTGCACTGCGTGACGAGCTCGGTTTCGAACAGCTCAGCGACCTGTGCGGCGTCGATTACCTCGGCTATGGCAGCGACGAGTGGGATACCGCCGACGTGTCGTCGCAGGGCTTCAGTCGCGGCGTCGAAGGCAAGGCGGTCGGCCGTTTCGCCTGGGGCGAATTCCCCAGCCAGGAAAGCTCCGCTGGCGCGCAGCCGCAGCAGCTGCCCAAGCGGCGTTTTGCGGTGGTCGCGCAGCTGATTTCCTACCAGCACAACCAGCGTCTGCGCGTGCGTTGCTACGCGCCGGACGAGCAGGTGCCGGTGGTGGCGTCGGTGACCGATATCTGGCCGGGCGTGAACTGGTTCGAGCGCGAGGCGTTCGACCTGTTCGGCATCGTGTTCGATGGGCATCCGGACCTGCGCCGCATCCTGACCGACTACGGATTCGTCGGCCACCCGTTCCGCAAGGACTTCCCGCTGATCGGCAACGTCGAAGTGCGTTACGACGACGAGCGCAAGCGCGTGGTGTACGAGCCGGTGACCTCGGTCGAGCCGCGCGTCGGCGTGCCGCGCGTCATTCGCGACGATGCCCGTTATGAGACTGCCGCTGGTGAAGTGGGCAAGTCGGAGACTGCCAAGTGAGTGAGTTCCGCCAGGCAACCGATGCCTTCGCGAGCAATCCTGTCGAAAGCAAGCAGGAAATCCGCAATTACACGATGAACTTCGGCCCGCAGCATCCTGCGGCGCACGGCGTGTTGCGCCTGATCCTGGAAATGGACGGCGAGACCGTGGTGCGTGCCGATCCGCATATCGGTCTGCTGCACCGTGGCACCGAGAAGCTGGCCGAGTCCAAGCCGTTCAACCAGTCGGTTCCATACATGGATCGCCTGGATTACGTCTCGATGATGTGCAACGAGCACGCTTACGTGCGCGCGATCGAATCCCTGATGGGGATCGAGGCGCCCGAGCGTGCGCAGTACATCCGCACCATGTTCGACGAGATCACCCGCATCAAGAACCACTTGATGTGGGTCGGTTCCAATGCGCTCGATCTGGGTGCGATGGCGGTGATGCTGTATGCATTCCGCGAGCGCGAAGAACTGATGGACGTCTACGAGGCGGTCAGTGGCGCGCGCATGCACGCTGCCTACTACCGTCCCGGCGGCGTCTACCGCGATCTGCCCGATCGCATGCCGCAGTACAAGGAGTCGCGTTGGCACAAGGGCGGGGCGCTGAAGAAGCGCAATGCCGGTCGCGAAGGCACCATGCTGGACTTCCTTGAGGAGTTCACCAATACCTTCCCGGCACGCGTGGACGAATACGAAACCCTGCTGACCGATAACCGCATCTGGAAGCAGCGTACCGTCGACGTCGGCATCATCAGCCCGGATCTGGCACGCGCCTGGGGCATGACCGGTCCGATGCTGCGTGGCTCGGGTATCGAGTGGGATCTGCGCAAGAAGCAGCCCTACGCCAAGTACGACGCGGTGCATTTCGATATCCCGGTGGGCACCAACGGCGACTGCTATGACCGCTACCTGGTGCGCGTGGCCGAGATGCGCGAATCCAACCGCATCATCAAGCAGTGCGTGAAGTGGCTGAAGGCCAACCCCGGCCCGGTCATGGTCACCAATTTCAAGGTCGCCCCGCCCAGCCGCGAAGGCATGAAGGACGACATGGAAGCGTTGATCCATCACTTCAAGCTGTTCAGTGAAGGCTACTGCGTGCCGGCCGGCGAAACCTACAGCGCGGTCGAAGCGCCCAAGGGCGAGTTCGGTTGCTACCTGATGTCAGACGGCGCCAACAAGCCGTTCCGCGTGCATCTGCGCGCGCCGGGTTTTGCGCATCTGTCGTCGATGGACGCAGTGGTGCGTGGCTATTTG
Organism: Xanthomonas sp. D-36-1; assembly: GCF_017746155.1. Taxonomy (NCBI): domain Bacteria; kingdom Pseudomonadati; phylum Pseudomonadota; class Gammaproteobacteria; order Lysobacterales; family Lysobacteraceae; genus Xanthomonas; species Xanthomonas sp. D-36-1. Next base: position 33,756 of record NZ_JAGHWR010000076.1, on the reverse strand, counting down.
CTGGCCGACGTCGTGGCGATGATCGGTACTTACGATTTGGTTTTCGGTGAGGTTGACCGATGAAGGCGACGGGTAATTTCGAAGCGGCGCGCGACGTCGATCCGCAGGTGGTGCTGAGCGAGAAGACGCGCGCGCACATCGATCACTGGCTGACCAAGTTCCCGCCGGACCGCAAGCGTTCGGCGGTGCTGCAGGGTCTGCATGCTGCGCAGGAACAGAACCAGGGCTGGCTGACCGACGAATTGATCGTGGGCGTGGCCAAGTACCTGGAGCTGCCACCGGTATGGGCTTATGAGGTCGCCAGCTTCTATTCGATGTTCGAGACCGAGCGCGTCGGCCGCCATAACGTGGCGTTCTGCACCAACATCAGCTGCTGGCTCAATGGCGCCGAAGACCTGCTGGCCCATGCGGAAAAGAAGCTGGGTTGCAAGCTGGGTCAGTCGACGGCCGATGGCCGCGTCTACCTCAAGCGCGAAGAAGAGTGCCTGGCTGCCTGCTCCGCAGCGCCGATGATGGTCATCAACGGCCACTATCACGAGCACCTGACGAAAGAAAAGGTCGACGCGCTGCTGGACGGGCTGGAGTAAGACATGGCACATCATCACGCACCCTCAGGCCCGGTCGGTCCGGCGCCGCAGCCGCATCAGGTCGTCTACACGACCCTGCACTACGACACTCCGTGGTCGTATGAGAGCTATCTGAAAACCGGTGGCTACGCCGCGCTGCGCAAAATCCTCGAAGAGAAGATCCCGCCGGCCGATGTCATCGAAATGGTCAAGGCGTCCAACCTGCGCGGCCGTGGTGGCGCGGGCTTTCCGACCGGGTTGAAGTGGTCGTTCATGCCCAAGGGCACGATGCAGAAGTACATCCTGTGCAACTCGGACGAATCCGAGCCGGGCACCTGCAAGGACCGCGACATCCTGCGCTACAACCCGCATTCGGTGGTGGAGGGTATGGCGATCGCCTGCTACGCCACCGGTTCGACGGTGGGCTACAACTACTTGCGTGGCGAATTCCACCACGAGCCGTTCGAAAACTTCGAGCTGGCGCTGGCCGACGCATACGCCAACGGCTGGTTGGGCAAGAACATTCTCGGCAGCGGCGTGGATATCGACATCTACGGTGCGCTGGGTGCTGGCGCCTACATCTGCGGCGAAGAAACCGCATTGATGGAATCGCTGGAAGGCAAGAAAGGCCAGCCGCGCTACAAGCCGCCGTTCCCGGCGAATTTCGGCCTGTACGGCAAGCCGACCACCATCAACAACACCGAGACCTACGCGTCGGTGCCGGCGATCATTCGCAACGGTCCGGAGTGGTTCCTCGGTTTGAGCAAGACCAAGAACGGCGGCCCGAAGATCTTCTCGGTGTCCGGTTGCGTGCAGAAGGGCGGTAATTTCGAGGTGCCGCTCGGCACCACCTTCGACGAACTGCTGGCAATGGCCGGCGGGCTGCGCCCCGGTCGCAAGCTCAAGGGTGTGGTGCCCGGCGGCGTGTCGATGCCGGTGCTGAAGGCCGATCAGGTCGCGGGCCTGCAGATGGACTACGACACCTTGCGCGCGCTCGGCAGCGGTCTGGGTTCGGGCGCCATCGTGGTGCTGGACGACAGCGTCTGCTGCGTCCGCTTCGCCTGCCGCATCTCGCAGTTCTTCCACAAGGAATCCTGCGGCCAGTGCACCCCGTGCCGCGAGGGCACCGGCTGGATGCACCGCGTGCTGGAGCGCATCGTCGCCGGCAAGGCCACGATGGAAGACCTGCATCAGCTGCGCACCGTCGCCGGCCAGATCGAAGGCCATACCATCTGTGCGTTCGGCGAAGCGGCGGCATGGCCGATTCAAGGCTTCCTGCGCCAGTTCTGGGACGAGTTCGAGTACTACATCGTCAACGGTCGTTCGATCGTCGATACGCAAGTCGGAGTGGCTGCATGAGCGCCCAACCAGTGAACCCGAACGTGCCACCGGACCATGTCACCGTCGAGATCGACGGACAGTCCCTGGTGGTGCCGAAGGGCTCGATGATCATCCAGGCGGCCGACAAGGCCGGCATCCCGATCCCGCGCTTCTGCTATCACGAGAAGCTGCCGATCGCGGCCAACTGCCGCATGTGCCTGGTCGATGTCGAAAAGTCACCCAAGCCGTCGCCTGCCTGCGCCACGCCGGTGATGGACGGCATGAAGGTCACCACGCGTAGCGAGAAGGCGCTGAAGTACCAGCGCAGCGTGATGGAATTCCTGCTGATCAACCATCCGCTGGATTGCCCGATCTGCGATCAGGGCGGCGAGTGCGAGTTGCAGGACGTCTCGCTTGGCTACGGTCGTTCGGTGAGCCGTTTCAACGAGCGCAAGCGCGTGGTGCCGGACGAGGACATCGGTCCGCTGGTCGCTACCGAAATGACTCGCTGCATCCAGTGCACCCGTTGCGTGCGCTTTACCGCAGACATCGCCGGCACCTATGAGCTCGGTGGCATGTATCGCGGCGAGAATCTGCAGATCGGCACCTACGACGGCAAGCCGCTGACCACCGAAATTTCCGGCAACGTCATCGACGTCTGCCCGGTGGGCGCGCTGACCAACAAGGTGTTCCAGTTCCGCGCACGTCCGTGGGAATTGATGGCGCGCGAGTCACTGGGCTATCACGATGCAATGGGCTCGAACCTGTTCCTGCACGTGCGTCGTGGCGAAGTGCTGCGCACCGTGCCGCGCGAGAACGAAGCGGTCAACGAATGCTGGCTGTCCGACCGCGACCGTTATTCGCATCAGGGCCTGTATGCCGAAGACCGTGCGGTCAAGCCGCTGAAGAAGGTCAACGGGCAGTGGACTGAAGTGAGCTGGGCCGAAGGTCTGGCCGCCGCCACGCAGATCCTGCGCGAAAACGCCGGCGATTCGCTCGGCGTCCTCGTGCATCCGTCCACGTCCAACGAAGAAGGCGCATTGCTCGCACGTCTGGCCGAGGGTCTGGGCAGCGGCAATCTGGACCACCGTCTGCTCAACCGTGATTTCTCCGACGCTGTGGTGGCCGAAGCCTTCGCCACGCCGCTGGCCGAGATCGAGCAGGCCGATGTGGTGGTGTTGTTCGGCACCAACGTGCGTCATGAATTGCCGCTGCTGCATGCGCGCCTGCGCAAGGCGCACATCCAGAACCGCACCCAGATTCATTCGGTCAACCCGGTCGACTTCGATTTCGCCTTCACCCAGACCAGCCGCACCGTGGTGGCGCCCTCGCAGTTGGCGGATGCACTGAGCGATGCGGCGCTGCGCGATACGGTCAAGGCTGCAAGCCGCGCCGTGATCGTGGTGGGCGCGCTTGCCGAAAGTCATCCGCAGGCTGCAGCGTTGCGCGCCGCCGCACGCGATTTTGCTGCCGCAACCGGCGCGTCGCTGTGCCGCATCCCGCAGGGCGCCAATGCCGTCGGTCTGGTCTCGCAGGGCGTGCTGCCTACCGCGCGCGATGTCGCCGGCATGCTGGCCCAGCCGCGTCAGGCCTACGTGCTGTATGGCATCGAGCCGGGCCTGGATTTTGCCGACGCCGCCGCTGCCCGCAGTGCGCTGGCAGGTGCCAAGGTGGTTGCCTTCAGTCAGTTTGCCTGTGCGTCGACGCGCGATGTGGCCGATGTAATTCTGCCGATCGGTGCGTTGCCGGAAATCGATGCATCGCTGACCAATCTGGATGGTCGCGTGCAGACTGCACGTGCTGCCGGTCGCTTGCCGGTGGAAGCGCGCGAGGGATGGCGCGTATTGCGCGCACTTGGCGGTGAACTGGGTCTGGCCGGTTTCGAGTTCATCGACCTGATCGGTCTGCGCGCCGGCATGCAGAACCGCAGCGTGACGCCGACGACGTCGGCGCAGCCAGCGGCCGCCAGCGAAGGGCTGGAAGTTGCCGCCACCGCTGCGATCTACCGCACCGATGCGGTGGTGCGTCGGGCTGCCGCGCTGCAGTCGCATCCGCTCAACATCGCGCCGTGCGTGGCGATGCATCCGGAGCAGGCGACGCAGTTGCGGGTCCAGGCTGGTCAGATGGTCAAGGTCGGTACCGATGCCGGTAAGGCAACGTTGCCGGTGGTGCTGGACAAGCGCGTCGCACCGGGCACGGTGTGGATCGAATCCGGCCATGGTGCAACCGCGCCGCTCGGTGCCGGTCGTGTAACGGTGGTGGCTGCATGAACGAATTGCTGTTGAACCTGGTCGACCCGTTGCACCAGTGGTTCCTGGGGCTGGGCGATGGCGGCGTAGTGCTCTGGTCGGTATTGAAGATCCTGCTGATCGCCGTGCCGGTGATCGTGGCAGTGGCCTTCTACGTGGTCTGGGAGCGCAAGCTGATCGGCTGGATGCACGTGCGCTACGGGCCCATGTACGTGGGTATGGGCATCTTCCAGGCCTTCGCCGACGTGTTCAAACTCCTGTTCAAGGAGATCGTGCAACCGGCCAGCTCGCACAAGGCGATGTTCGTCATCGCACCGCTGCTGACACTGGCGCCGGCCTTCGCCGCGTGGTCGGTGGTGCCGTTCGATGCAAAGCTCGTGTTGTCCAATGCCAACGTCGGCCTGCTGTATCTGCTGGCGATGACCTCGCTGGGCGTGTACGGCATCATCCTGGCCGGCTGGGCGTCGAACTCGAAGTACGCCTTCCTGGGCGCGATGCGTTCGGCCGCGCAGGTGGTCAGCTACGAAATTGCGATGGGCTTTGCGCTGGTCGGTGTGATGATTGCCTCCGGCAGCGTCAACCTGAGCCAGATCGTGTTCGCGCAGGCCGGCAACTCGGGCTTCTTCGACTGGTTCCTGATTCCGCTGTTCCCGTTGTTCATCGTGTACTGGGTTTCTGGCGTCGCCGAAACCAACCGCGCGCCGTTCGACGTGGTGGAAGGCGAATCGGAAATCGTCGCCGGTCACATGGTGGAATATTCAGGCGGTGCGTTCGCACTGTTCTTCCTGGCCGAATACGCCAACATGATCCTGGTCAGCTTCCTGATCTCGATCTTCTTCCTCGGCGGTTGGTTGAGCCCGATCCAGGGCTGGGTCAATGCGGACATTTCGCCGTGGATCGACTGGTTGTGGAAGGGCGGCTGGCCGTGGCTGCTGATGAAGGTGTTCTTCTTCGCCAGCGCCTACATCTGGTTCCGCGCCAGCTTCCCGCGTTACCGCTACGACCAGATCATGCGTCTGGGCTGGAAGGTCTTCATTCCGCTCACGATCGTGTGGATCGCAGTGACGGCGTTGATGGTGTTTTACGGCGTGATCCAGAAGGGCGTGTAATCGATGAACAAGATCACCCATTACTTCAAGAGCCTGCTGCTGCTCGAATTGCTCGGCGGCTTGTGGCTGACGTTGAAATACACGTTCAAGCCCAAGTACACCGTGCTGTATCCGATGGAGAAATTCCCGCAGTCGCCGCGCTTTCGTGGCCTGCACGCGCTGCGCCGTTATCCCAACGGCGAAGAGCGTTGCATCGCTTGCAAGCTGTGCGAAGCGGTGTGCCCGGCGCTGGCGATCACCATCGACTCGGCCAAGCGCGAAGACGGCACCCGCCGCACCACGCGCTACGACATCGACCTGTTCAAGTGCATCTTCTGCGGCTTCTGCGAGGAAAGCTGCCCGGTGGACTCGATCGTCGAAACGCACATCCTCGAGTACCACTTCGAGAAGCGTGGCGAAAACATTGTCAACAAGCCGCAGCTGCTGGCGATCGGAGACCGGTTAGAGACCGAGATCGCCGAGCGTCGCGCTGCCGATGCCGCCTTCCGTTGAGGTCATGATGGACTGGGTCTCTATTGCTTTCTACGCCTTCTCCGCCGTCGCGGTCGTGTCCGCCGGTGCGGTGATCAGCGTGCGCAACCCGGTGTACGCCGTGTTGTGCCTGATCCTCACGTTCTTCTCGATGGCATGCATCTGGTTGCTGGTCGGGGCCGAATTCCTCGGCGTGACCCTGGTGCTGGTCTACGTCGGCGCGGTGATGGTGCTGTTCCTGTTCGTGGTGATGATGCTGGACATCGACACCAGCCGCCTGCGCGAGGGTTGGGTCAAGTACATGCCGCTCGGCGTCATCGTGGCGGTTGCCATGCTCGCGCAGATGGTCACGCTGATCGGTGTCAAGGCGCGTAGCGCAACGCCGTTCCCGGCAGACAACGCAGCTGCGCAAGCGGCAGACAGTTCCAACCTGACCTGGTTGGCCAAGAGCCTGTACACCGAATTTCTGCTGCCGTTCGAATTTGCGGCGGTGATCCTGACGGTGGCGGTGGTGGCTGCAGTGATGCTGACGCTGCGCAAGCGCACTGGCATCAAGTTGCAGAATGCCGGCGAGCAGTCGCGAGTGAAAGCGGGCGACCGTCTGCGCATGGTCAAAATGGCGGTTGAAAAGCCGGTACAGGTTGCGCCGCAGATCGACGCGGCCGACGGACAGGAGGCGAAGTCTTGATTACCTTGGGCCACCTGCTTGGACTGGGCGCGGTGCTGTTCTGCATCTCGCTGGCCGGCATCTTCCTCAACCGCAAGAACGTCATCGTGTTGCTGATGTCGATCGAGTTGATGCTGCTGTCGGTCAACGTCAACTTCATCGCGTTCTCGCGCGAGCTTGGCGATACCGCTGGTCAGTTGTTCGTGTTCTTCATTCTGACGGTTGCCGCTGCGGAGGCTGCAATCGGCCTTGCGATCCTGGTGACTCTGTTCCGCACGCGCCGCACGATCAATGTGGCCGAAGTCGATACGTTGAAGGGCTGACCTGTAGATGGAAATCACTCTCTCAAAGAGTCTGTTGATCGCAGTGGTGCTTGCACCGCTGGTCGGCAGCATCATTGCCGGCCTGTTCGGGCGCCAGGTCGGACGCAAGGGCGCGCAGTACGTCACCATCCTCGGTGTTGCGGTCAGCTGCGTATTGTCGTGCGTGACGCTGTATCAGCTGGTGGAACAGGGCGCCAGCCCGTTCAACCAGAACCTCTACACGTTCTTTGATGTCGGCAATTACTCTGCGCATGTCGGCTTCATGGTCGACCGCCTGACCGCAATGATGATGGTGGTGGTGACCTTCGTGTCGCTGCTGGTGCACATCTACACCATCGGCTACATGGAAGAAGATCCGGGCTACCAGCGCTTCTTCAGCTACATCTCGTTGTTCACCTTCTCCATGGTCACGCTGGTGATGAGCAACAACTTCCTGCAGCTGTTCTTCGGCTGGGAAGCGGTGGGTCTGGTGTCGTACCTGCTGATCGGTTTCTGGTTCAAGCGTCCCACGGCCGTGTTCGCCAACATGAAGGCGTTCCTGGTCAACCGCGTCGGCGACTTCGGCTTCATCCTCGGTATCGCCGGTGTGTTGTTGTGGTTCGGCTCGCTGGATTACTCCACCGTGTTCGCCAATGCGACCACCATGGCCGGTGCCAAGGTGCAGCTGTTCGCGGGCCACGAATGGAGCGTGATGACGCTGATCTGCATCTGCCTGTTCATCGGTGCGATGGGCAAGTCGGCCCAGGTGCCGTTGCACGTGTGGCTGCCGGACTCGATGGAAGGCCCCACACCGATCTCGGCGCTGATCCATGCCGCAACGATGGTCACCGCCGGCATCTTCATGGTGGCGCGCATGTCGCCGCTGTTCGAGCTGTCGGAGACCGCGCTGAACTTCATCCTGTTCATCGGTGCGACCACGGCGTTTTTCACCGGGCTGATCGGTATCGTGCAGAACGACATCAAGCGCGTGGTTGCGTACTCCACGCTGTCGCAGCTGGGTTACATGACCGTGGCCTTGGGCGTGTCGGCGTATTCGGCAGCCGTGTTCCACCTGATGACCCACGCCTTCTTCAAGGCGCTGCTGTTCCTGGCTGCCGGCTCGGTGATCATCGGCATGCACCACGAGCAGGACATGCGCAAGATGGGTGGTCTGCGCAAGTACATGAAGGTGACCTACTGGACCAGCGTGATCGGTACGTTGGCATTGGTCGGTACGCCGTTCTTCTCTGGCTTCTACTCGAAGGACACCATCATCGAAGCGGCCGCGCATCATGCGCATGAGTCGCATAGCTGGGTCGCAACCTATGGCTACTGGGCAGTGCTCGGCGGCGTACTGGTGACCAGTTTCTACAGTTTCCGTCTGCTGTTCCTGACCTTCCACGGCAAGGAGCGCTTCCGCGACGCCCATGCGCACGACGCGCATTCGCATCACGACAGCGCGCATACCGATGCCGAAGCGCAGGTCCACTCGCACGATGCGCATGGCCACGACACGCATGGTCACGACGATCACGGACACGGTCACCATGGTGCGCACGAGCCGCATGAGTCCAAGTGGGTGGTAACGCTGCCGCTGGTCTTGTTAGCAATCCCTTCGATCGCGATCGGCTTCTTCACGATCGGTCCGATGTTGTTCGGGACCGACTGGCAGGGCCACCATGCAGCGCACGCCATGCAGGGCCAGGCAGTTTCGTTCTTTACTGGCATCGTCGATTTCTACGATCCGGCACGCGATACCGTTGGTGCGTTGGCCGAAGAGTTCCATGGTCCGGTCGCATTCGCGCTGCATGGCATGCTGGCCGCTCCGTTCTTCCTGACGGTTGCCGGGCTGTTGCTGGCAGCGCTGTTCTACCTGTGGAAGCCGGAACTGGCCACCAAGTCGCGCAAGACATTCGCGCCGATCGTGTGGTTGCTGGAAAACAAGTACGGCTTCGACAAGCTCTGGATCAATGGCTTCGCCGGTGGTGGCGTTGTGCTTGGCAAGGCGTCACGTGCAGTCGATACCCATGTGGTCGACGGCGCTGTCGTCAACGGTTCTGCCCGACTGATCGACCTGGCTGCAAATCTGCTGCGTCGCACGCAATCCGGTTTCCTCTATCACTACGCCTTCGCAATGATCATCGGTTTGATCGCCTTGTTGGCGGTACTGATGCATTTCTGGCGTTGACCTGTACGGAATAAGAAAACGTGTCGAACTGGCCTTTACTGTCTATCTTGATCTGGCTGCCGATTATCGGTGGCGCCCTGATCCTTGCGTTGCGCAACGCCGAGACTGCCCGCTGGGCGTCCCTGGCGGTAGCGGTGGCGACCTTTGCGCTGAGTCTGCCGCTGCTGGGCTACGACACGGCCAATGACGCCATGCAGTTCATCGAACTGCACGCCTGGATCCCGGCCTACAACATCGGCTACAACCTGGGCGTGGATGGCATCGCGGTCGCGTTGATCGTGCTGACCACGCTGGTGACGGTGCTGGCCCTGATCGGTGCCTGGCGCTCGATCGACAAGCGCGTCAATCAGTACGTCGCTGCCTTCCTGATCCTGGAAGGCGTCACCGTCGGCATCTTCGCCGCCACCGACGCGATGTTGTTCTACGTGTTCTTCGAAGCCATGCTGATCCCGATGTTCCTGATCATCGGTGTCTGGGGCGGCCCGCGGCGCATCTACGCGGCGATGAAGTTCTTACTGTACACCTTCCTTGGCTCGGTGCTGATGCTGGTGGGCCTGGTGTACCTGTATCTGAAGGGCGGCAGCTTCCAGCTCGCCGATCTCTACGCGCTGCAGCTGACCACCAAGGAACAGACCTGGATCTTCTTCGCGTTCCTGATCGCCTTTGCGGTCAAGGTGCCGATGTTCCCGGTGCACACCTGGTTGCCGGACGCGCACGTCGAGGCGCCGACGGCCGGTTCGGTGATCCTGGCGGCGATTGCGTTGAAGATCGGCGGCTACGGCTTCCTGCGCTTCAACCTGCCGATCGTGCCGGATGCGAGTCATGAGTTCGCCTGGCTGGTCATCACGCTGTCGCTGATTGCGGTGATCTATGTCGGCCTGGTGGCGTTGGTGCAGGACGACATGAAGAAGCTGGTGGCGTATTCGTCCATCGCGCACATGGGTTTCGTCACGCTCGGCACCTTTATCGCCTTCACTTTGGTGCGCGAGTACGGCAGCACCGATGCTGCCCGTCTGGGCCTTCAAGGCGCGATGGTGCAGATGATTTCGCACGGTTTCGTGTCCGGTGCGATGTTTTCATGCATCGGCGTGCTCTACGACCGCATGCATACCCGTCGCATCGCCGATTACGGCGGCGTGGTCAACGTGATGCCGTGGTTCGCCACCTTCTCCATGTTGTTCTTCATGGCCAATGCCGGCTTGCCTGGAACGAGTGGTTTTGTCGGCGAGTTCATGGTCATCCTGGCCAGCTTCCAGAAGCACCCGCTGGTGGCCTTCGCTGCGGCCACCACGCTGGTGATCACCGCTGCGTACACACTGTGGCTCTACAAGCGCGTGTTCTTCGGCGAAGTGGCCAATGCACACGTGGCCGAACTGAAGGACATCAATGGCCGCGAAGCGTTCGTGCTGGGAGTGTTCGCCGCCGGCGTGCTCGCCCTGGGCCTGTACCCGAAGCCGCTGACCGATCTGATGGAACCCTCGATCGCCAAGCTGGCAACCCAGATTGCCGCGACCAAGCTCTGACCGCTTGCCGTACGTTTTGATTTCCAGGATTTAATGATGACCACGCCAACGCTTGCGCCGTTGACCACCGCTGACCTGGCTCCGCTCTTACCGGAGCTGGTGCTGATCGGCGGCGCCTTCGCACTGCTGATGCTCGACCTGTTCGTGAGCCAGCGGAACAAGGTCTGGACCCACCTGTTCTCCGTTGCCGTGCTTGCCGTGGTGCTCGTGTTGCTTGCGACCGGCACGGGCGGGCAGGGCGATATCTTCAACGGCATGTTCGTGCGCGACACGGCGGCCGATGTGATGAAGACCGTGATCGTGCTGGTCAGCGGGTTGAGCCTGGTCTATGGCTGGACCTACCTGCGCGAGCGCAATCTTTACCAGGGCGAAATTCCGGTATTGGTGCTGTTCGCCACTGCCGGCATGATGTTGCTGGCATCGGCCGGTAGCCTGCTGATGGTGTATCTGGGCCTGGAGCTGCTGGCGCTGTGCTCCTACGCACTGGTCGCCTCCAATCGCGACAATGGCTTGGCCACCGAAGCGGCGATGAAGTATTTCGTCCTGGGCTCGCTCGCGTCGGGTCTGCTGCTGTACGGCATGTCGCTGGTCTACGGCGCCACCGGTACGCTCAGCCTGGCCGGCATCCATGATGCGATCGAAGGCTCCAACGAGCGCACGTTGCTGCTGACCGGCACCATCTTCATGATCGCCGGCGTCGCCTTCAAGCTGGGTGCTGCGCCCTTCCACATGTGGCTGCCCGACGTGTATCAGGGTGCGCCTGCGCCGATCGCGTTGTTCATCAGCTCGGCGCCCAAGCTTGCAGCGTTCGGTATGGCCTATCGCCTGCTGGAAGTCGGGATGGGTCCGTTGTCGCCGCAGTGGCATCTGCTGATCGGCGGCTTGTCGGCGGTGTCGCTGGTGGTCGGTAACCTGATGGCCATTGCGCAGAGCAACCTCAAGCGCATGCTCGCATACTCGACGGTCTCGCATATCGGCTTCCTGCTGATGGGCGTGGCAGGCGGCGGGGAAGAAGGCTACGCGGCTGCGATGTTCTACGCGGTCAGCTACACGATCATGTCCACTGCGTCGTTCGGCGCCATCATCGCGCTGTCGCGCAATGGGTTCGAGGCGGAAAACATCGACGACTTCAAGGGACTCAACGCGCGCAATCCCTGGATGGCTGGCCTGGTGCTATGCATCATGGCGTCTTTGGCAGGTATCCCGCCGTTCCTCGGTTTCTGGACCAAGCTGGCGGTGCTGGGCGCGGCAGTGAAGGGCGACATGCTGTGGCTGGCGTTGGTCGGCGTGATCTGTGCCGTGATCGGTGCGTACTACTACCTGCGCGTCATCAAGGTCATGTACTTCGACGAGCCGGTAGGCGAGCCGTTGCCGGCCAATAACGATCGTGTGCTGGGTACCGTGCTCGGCGTCAATGCGCTGGCCCTGCTTGCACTTGGCCTGGCCTGGAGTCCGATCATGGTGTGGTGCCAGCGCGCGTTCGCCGGCCTCGCATAAGACCTCTACGCGACGCTGGGTCTCGCAGTGCCACATCGTGTAGTTGGCATCGCACTGAAATAAACCGTGTTTACTGTTTCGTTTTTGTTGCATTGCGGGTATTATTCGCCGCGACGTTGAACAGCCGCCACGCTGTTCGACAGATGAAAAACTAGGGCTTGCAATTGCCGCTCAAGTTCTTCATAATTCCGCTTCTGCTGCGGGGTGGAGCAGTCTGGCAGCTCGTCGGGCTCATAACCCGAAGGTCGCAGGTTCAAATCCTGCCCCCGCTACCAAGTTTCGAATTGTTGCTTCATCGCAGTGATTCAGCTCTTGGATCGTAAGGACGCATGTTCCCGTCTTTACGCCGACCCTGAGAGGTCGGGCTTTTTTCACGCAAGGGGCCCATCGGGCCCCTTGTTTTTTCCGGAACCGGAAAGTTTGCTGCCGGTTGCCGGGGTTCTACTGGCAATCATCTGATCAGGGCAGTCTGTGAGCGAAAAAGCGACCGAAATCGCGAATCTGCTGAGTCCAACGGTTGAGTCCCTGGGCTTGGAACTGCTGGGCGTGGAATATCTTCCCGCTCCAGGCGGCGCCACTTTGCGCCTGTATATCGATGTGCCGCTGGCCGAACAGCCCGAGCGTGTCATCAATGTCGACGATTGCGAGCGCGTGAGCCGTGAAGTCTCCGCCCAGCTCGACGTCGAAGACCCGATCAGCGGCAACTACACGCTGGAAGTGTCATCGCCGGGTGTGGATCGTCCGCTGTTCACGCTGGAACAGTTCGCGCGCCACACCGGTGAGTCGGCAAAGATCGTCTTGAAGCTGGCGCAGGATGGTCGGCGCCGCTTCCAGGGCGAGATCCTGCGCATCGATGCCGAGGCAGATGCGGTGGTGTTCGCCGTCGATGGCAAGGACGTGCAGATCGGCTACGACAATATCGACAAGGCGCGCATCGTGCCGGATTGGGTTGCGCTGGGTCTGGCACCGCAGAAACCGAACAAGCCCGGCCCGAAAAAAACCGGGCACGAAAAGAAGAAACCATCCAACGAGTCGGCGGCTGGCAAGCCGCGCGCGGAGTGACGAAATGAGCAAGGAACTTTTGCTGGTAGTGGATGCGGTCGCCAACGAGAAGGGCGTGCCGCGCGAGGTGATCTTCGAAGCGATCGAGGCCGCGCTGGCGTCCGCAGCGAAGAAGCGCTATCCCGACCAGGACGTGCTGGCCCGCGTGACCATCGATCACAAGGACGGTACTTACGAAACCTACCGTCGCTGGGAAGTGGTTGCCGATGACGTGGTGATGGAATCCCCCGACCGCCAGGTGCGTCTGATGGATGCCATCGACGAAGCCGATGGCGTGGAAGTGGGCGATTACATCGAAGAACAGATCGAGAATCCCGACTTCGGCCGTATCGCCGCGCAGGCCGCCAAGCAGGTGATCGTGCAGCGTGTGCGCGAGGCCGAGCGTCAGCAGGTGGTGGATGCGTGGAAGGATCGTGTGGGTGAGTTGATCACCGGCGTGGTCAAGCGCGCAGAACGCGGCAATATTTTTGTCGATCTTGGCGGCAACGCCGAAGCCTTCATTCCGAAGGACAAGGGCATTCCGCGCGACGTGCTGCGTCCTGGCGACCGCGTGCGCGGTTATCTGGCCGAAGTGCGCTCCGAGCCGCGTGGCCCGCAGCTGTTCATCAGCCGTGCCGCACCGGAATTCATGATCGAACTGTTCAAGCTGGAAGTGCCGGAAGTCGGTCAGGGCCTGGTCGAGATCAAGGCTTGCGCACGCGATCCGGGCGACCGCGCCAAGATCGCCGTGATCGCGCACGACGCCCGCACCGACCCCATCGGCGCATGCATCGGCATGCGCGGTTCGCGCGTGCAGGCGGTGTCCAACGAACTCAATGGCGAGCGCGTGGACATCGTGTTGTGGAACGAGAACCCGGCCAACTTCGTCATCAACGCAATGGCGCCTGCCGAAGTGCAGTCGATCATCGTCGATGAAGACAAGCACTCGATGGATCTGGCCGTGGCGGAAGACCGCCTGGCGCAGGCGATCGGCAAGGGCGGCCAGAACGTGCGTCTGGCCAGCCGCCTGACCGGTTGGCAGCTCAACGTGATGACCGCCGACCAGGTGGCCGCCAAGTCCGAGGCCGAGCAGGCCGCGGCACGCCAGCTGTTCATGGACCGCCTGGAAGTGGACGAGGAAATCTCCGCGATCCTGGTCTCCGAAGGTTTCAACACGGTCGAAGAAATCGCCTACGTGCCGGTCGGCGAGTTGCTGGCGGTGGAGGGCTTCGACGAAGACATCGTTGAAGAGCTGCGTGCCCGTGCCCGCGATGCGCTGCTGAACGCCGCGCTGGCCGAGGAGGAGGGCCTGGAAGGAACTCAGCCCACCGAGGACCTGCTGGCGCTGGAGGGGATGGACGAGGACACGGCCTTTGCGCTGGCCGAGCACGGCGTGCGCACCAGCGAGGACTTGTCCGACCTGGCAGCGGACGAGATCGTCGACTTCGGCATCGAGGGCATGACCCAGGAGCGCGCTGCGGCGCTGATCCTGGCGGCCCGCGCCGAGGAGATCGCCCGTTTGGAGCGCGGCGAATGAGCCGGCAATGAACCGCGCCCTGACCCCATCAGGGCTTAGAATCAGCGTATCCCTTGCTCTGGGCGAGGGGGCGCCAACCAGATCATAGGATCCGAATGTCGCAGCAAACCACCATCCGCAAGCTTGCCGAACTGGTCAATACGCCGGTCGATAAACTGCTGGTTCAACTGGCCGAGGCCGGAATGAAGTTCAGCGGTCCCGACCAGGTCGTGACCAGCACCGAGAAGATGAAACTGCTTGGCTTCCTGCGTCGCACGCACGGCAAGGCCGAAACGTCTGCCGAAGCGGCGAGTGAAGCAGCCAAGAAAATCACGCTCAACCGGCGCAAGCTGCAGGAAGTCACTGTCAACGCCGGCCGCACCAAGACCACGGTCAACGTGGAAGTGCGGCAGAAGCGCACCTACGTGAAGTCCGAGAACGAAGGTGGCGGCCGCGCCGCGCCGATGACGCCGGACGAAGAACGCGCCGATATCCTGCGGAAGCTCGAGGAGTCGCGTCAGCGCAACCTCGAAGAGCAGCAGCGCCTGGCCGAAAGCGACCGCGTGCGCGACGAAGCAATTCAGCGCAAGCGCGAGGAAGAGCAGGCCGCCAAGGACCGTGCAGAAGCCGAGCGCAAGGCTGCCGAGGAAGCCGCTGCGGCTGCCAGCGCGCCGGCCCCGGTTGCTGATGCGCCGACGCCGTCTGCCGCGGCGCCGGCTGCGCGTTCGCCTTCTTCGCCGTCCTCCGCGCCGCGTGCGGCACGCCCGGCGGGTGCATCTCCGGCCTCGCGTCCGGCAGCGCCGGCACGTGCGGACGACCGCAGCAATGCCGCCAAGCACAAGACGCGCGGTTCGCACGTCATGGTAGCCGGGGTCGAGGATGACGATGCGACCAAGCGCTTCGCCGGGCAGTTGCATCTGTCCGCGGCCGATCGCGCACGCCGTTCCAATGTGCGCGGCAAGCCGACCGGTCGCCCGGGTTCGTCGTCCTCGCGCCGCGGTAACGACAGCGGCCGTGGCGGCAGCCAGGCCAACAGCGGCCCGCACGGGTTCGAGCGCCCCACCGCACCGGTGGTGCGTGAAGTGGCGATCGGCGAGACCATCACCGTTGCAGACCTGGCGCAGAAGCTCGCGCTCAAGGGCGGCGACGTGGTCAAGGCGTTGTTCAAGATGGGCGTCATGGCGACCATCACCCAGAGCATCGATCACGACACCGCCGCACTGGTGACCGAAGAGCTCGGCCATAAAGCCGTGCGTGCCGACAATGCCGACTTCGAAGACGCGCTGCTGGCGCATGCCGAAGATGCGCAGGGCGAGGCCACGTCGCGTCCGCCGGTGGTCACCATCATGGGTCACGTCGATCACGGCAAGACCTCGCTGCTGGATTACATCCGCCGTACCAAGATCGCCTCCGGCGAAGCCGGCGGCATTACCCAGCACATTGGTGCGTATCACGTCGAAACTGGTCGTGGCGTCATCAGCTTCCTGGATACGCCCGGCCATGCCGCGTTTACCTCGATGCGTGCCCGCGGCGCCAAGATCACCGACATCGTGGTGCTGGTGGTTGCCGCCGACGATGGCGTGATGCCGCAGACCAAGGAAGCGGTTGCGCATGCCAAGGCGGCAGGCGTGCCGCTGATCGTGGCGGTCAACAAGATCGACAAGACCGGCGCGGATCCGCTGCGGGTCAAGAACGAGCTGCTGGCCGAAAACGTGGTGGCCGAAGAGTTCGGTGGCGACACCCAGTTCATCGAAGTGTCGGCCAAGCTCGGTACCGGCGTGGACACGCTGCTGGACGCGATTTCGCTGCAGGCCGAAGTGCTGGAACTCAAGGCCGTTGCCGAGGGCCGCGCCAGCGGTACCGTCATCGAATCTTCGCTGGACAAGGGCCGCGGCCCGGTGGCGACGGTGCTGGTGCAGCAGGGTGCGCTGAAGCGTGGCGACTATCTGGTGTGCGGCATCCAGTACGGTCGCGTGCGTGCGTTGTTCGACGAAACCGGCCATCAGCCGGCCTCGGCGGGCCCGTCGATTCCGGTGCAGGTGCTGGGTTTGTCCGGCGTTCCGGAAGCCGGCGACGACTTCGTGGTCGTCGACGACGAGCGTCTGGCCAAGGACGTGGCGCAGCAGCGCGAAACCAAGCGCCGCGAGTCGCGTCTGGTTGCCTCGGCGACCAACCGCATGGAAGACATCCTGGCCCAGATGGGCAAGGGCGAAGGCCAGCAGGTGTTGAACCTGGTGATCAAGGCCGACGTGCAGGGCTCGGTGGAAGCGCTCAAGCAGTCGTTGGTGGCGTTGTCCAACGAGGACATCCGCATCAACGTGATCCACTCCGGCGTGGGCGGCATCACCGAATCCGACGCAAATTCGGCCGCTGCTTCCAAGGCGACGATCATCGGCTTCAACGTGCGTGCGGATGCCTCGGCGCGCAAGATCGTCGAGTCCAACGGGATCGACCTGCGTTACTTCTCGATCATCTATGACGTGATCGATCAGGTGAAGCAGGTGGCCTCCGGTCTGCTCGGCGTGGAAATCCGCGAGGAGATCATCGGTATCGCACAGGTGCGCGATGTGTTCCGCAGCTCGAAGTTCGGCGCCGTTGCAGGCTGCATGGTCATCGAAGGCGTGGTCAAGCGCAGCAAGCCGATCCGCGTGCTCCGCGACAGCGTCGTGGTGTTCGAAGGCGAGCTGGAATCGCTGCGTCGCTTCAAGGAAAACGTCGACGAAGTGCGCAACGGTACCGAATGCGGTATCGGCGTGAAGGCTTACAACGACGTCAAGGCCGGCGACCAGATCGAGTGCTTCGAGCGTATCGAAGTGGCCCGTACGCTGTAACGGCTGCCGGGGCTCGCGGGCCCCGGACTCCGTCCTGCGGAGTTGTCCAATGCAGGTTCTGCAAGGCGAGGGCGGCATGGCCGCCCGCGTTTGTTTTTGGCTTCGGTGCCTACTGGCCCTCCGAATCAACCAGGTCCCCGACCATGCCAACCAAATCATTCCATCGCACCGACCGCGTATCTGCGCAGGTGCGTCGCGACCTCGGCACGATCGTGCACGCGGCCGTGCGCGACCATGGCCTGCCGTCGGTCAGCGTGTCAGACGTCGAAATCAGTCGCGACCTGGCGCACGCCAAGGTCTTCGTCACCGCGCTGCAGCAGGAGCGTTCGGCCGAAGCGGTCAAGGGGCTCAAGGAAATCGCCGGCCAGCTGCGTACGCAGTTGGCGCGCGCGATGAAGCTGCGTCACGTACCCGAGCTGCACTTCCATTACGACGATTCGGTCGATCGCGGCGAACGCATCGACAATCTGCTGCGTGACCTGGACGACGTTGGCCCCGAGGCCACGTCCAGCGACAAAGATGCCGAACAGCGCTGAGCGCTGTCACGGCCTGCCGCTTCTGCCGCGGCCCTGATTCCCGCGGGCGCGCACTGCGCCTGATTCGAGCACCGATCTTTTGAAACCCCGCATCGTCTACCGCCCGTTGCACGGCATCCTGCTGCTGGACAAGCCGTCGGGGCTGAGCTCCAACAATGCATTGCAGGCCGCACGCCGGTTATTGCGCGCAGAAAAGGGCGGCCATACCGGCAGCCTGGATCCGCTGGCCACCGGCCTGTTGCCGCTCTGTTTTGGCGAAGCGACCAAGATCGCCGGACTGCTGCTCGGTTCAGCCAAGGCGTACGACGCCGAGATCGTGTTGGGCGTCACCACCGACACCGACGATGCCGACGGCGAGCCGCTGCGCGAGCGCGCGGTGCCGGATCTGAGCGAGGCCGATTTCCAGGCGGCGTTGGCGCCTTTCATCGGCCGTATCCAGCAACAGGCGCCGATTTATTCCGCGCTCAAGCAGGGCGGCAAGCCGCTGTATGCCAAGGCGCGACGCGGCGAACGTATCCAAGCGCCGGTGCGCGAAGTGGATGTGCAGGCGATCGAGGTGCTGGGCTACGGCACCCCGCGTCTGCGCCTGCGCGTGACCTGCGGTTCGGGCACGTATATCCGCAGCCTGGCGCGCGACCTGGGCGAGGTGCTGGGATGTGGAGCGCACATCGCCTCGCTGCGTCGGCTGTGGGTGGAGCCGTTTCGCGCTCCGCAGATGATCACGCTGGAGGCGTTGTCGGCAATTTTGGAGGCGGGTGCCCAGGCGCAGACACTACTGCTGCCGATCGAGGCCGGCCTGGCCGATTTTGCGCGAATCGTGCTCGATCAAACCCGCGCGGCACGTTTCCGCATGGGCCAGCGCTTGCGTGATGCTGCATTTCCGACAGGGCAGGTGGCCGTATTCGGTCCTGACGGAACCCCCTCGGGACTAGGCCTGGTGGACGCCGACGGGCGCTTGTCGCCACAACGATTGTTCAATGGACTGAACGAAATTCCGGCCTGTTAAGATTTTGTCAACTTGTTCCCTGGGCCGGGCGACGTTACAATTTCGCGGCCCCGATCGGGGCACCTTAGCGCCAAGCGCGCTCATCCTAAGCAAACGGCGAGTCCGACGGTGCGTCATGCACGTTCCTGTCGACCACGCATCTATCGAGAAAACATCATGTCCGTCGACACCCAGAAAGTTATTGAAGACAACAAGCGCAGCGCCCAGGACACCGGTTCGCCGGAAGTGCAGGTGGCCCTGCTGACCGCGCGCATCGAGCTGCTGACCGGCCACTTCAAGACCCACAAGAAGGATCACCACAGCCGTCGTGGTCTGCTGCAGATGGTCAACCGTCGCCGCAGCCTGCTCGACTACCTGAAGAAGAAGGACAACGAGCGTTACAAGTCCTTGATCGAGAAGCTCGGCCTGCGCCGCTAATCGAGTCCTACCGCCGCGGCGCAGCGATGCGCCGCGGTTTTGTTTTGTTCAATCGCACTACGTTTCACGCAATGCGCACTCTTGGGCCGGAGCCTCCCGGCCGCCCGTTCTCGGCATGGGTCGACGACGGTCCAACGCAGACAGCAATACCTAAGGGAAAAAACCTCCGTGGCAAAAATCACCAAAACCTTCCAGTACGGCAAGCACACCGTCACTCTTGAGACGGGCGAAATCGCTCGCCAGGCAGGCGGCGCCGTGATCGTCAAGTTCGACGACACCGTACTGCTGGTCACCGCCGTCGCCGCCAAGAGCGCGCGCGAAGGGCAGGACTTCTTTCCTCTGACGGTCGATTATCAGGAGAAGTTCTACGCTGGCGGCCGCATCCCGGGCGGCTTCTTCAAGCGCGAAGGACGCGCGACCGAGAAGGAAACGTTGATCTCGCGCCTGATCGATCGTCCGATCCGTCCGCTGTTCCCGGAGGACTACAAGAACGAAGTGCAGATCATCCCCACCGTGATGTCGATGAACCCGGACATCGACGGCGATATCGCCGCGCTGATCGGCGCCTCGGCTGCGCTGTCGCTGGCCGGCACTCCCTTCAAGGGCCCGATCGGCGCCGCCAAGGTCGGCTACAAGAACGGCGAATACATCCTCAACCCGACCGTGACCGAGCTGAAGGATTCGCAGCTGGAGCTGGTCGTGGCCGGTACCGCCAACGCGGTGCTGATGGTCGAGTCCGAAGCCGACCTGCTGTCCGAAGAAGTCATGCTGGGCGCAGTGACATTCGGCCATCGCGAGATGCAGAAGGTCATCAACGTCATCAACGAGCTGACCGTCGAGGCCGGCACCAAGCCGTCCGACTGGGTGGCCCCGGCGAAGAAGGACGGCATGATCGCTGCCCTGAAGGAAGCGGTTGGCGACCAGCTGGCGTCGGCATTCCAGGTGCGCGACAAGCTGCAGCGTCGCGATGCGATTTCGGCGATCAAGAAAGACGTGCTGGGCGCACTGGCGCCGCGCGCCACCATCGAAGGCTGGGCTGCCGGTGATCTGGCCAAGGAATTCGGCGAGCTGGAATACCAGACCATGCGTGGTTCGGTGTTGAGCACCAAGGTGCGTATCGACGGTCGTGCACTGGATACCGTGCGTCCGATCAGCGCCACGGCCGGCGTGTTGCCGCGTACCCATGGCTCGGCGCTGTTCACCCGCGGCGAGACGCAGGCGATCGTGATCACCACGTTGGGCACCGCGCGCGACGGTCAGGTCATCGACGCGGTGTCGGGCGAGTACAAGGAAAATTTCCTGTTTCATTACAACTTCCCTCCGTACTCGGTGGGCGAGTGCGGTCGTTTCGGTGCGCCGAAGCGTCGCGAAATCGGCCACGGCCGCCTGGCCAAGCGCGGCGTGCTGGCAGTGATGCCGACCCTTGAAGAATTCCCGTACACCATCCGCGTGGTCTCGGAAATCACCGAGTCCAACGGTTCGTCCTCGATGGCATCGGTCTGCGGCAGCTCGCTGGCGCTGATGGATGCTGGCGTGCCGATCAAGGCGCCGGTCGCGGGTATCGCAATGGGTCTGGTCAAGGAAGGCAACGACTTCGTCGTGCTCTCCGACATCCTGGGTGACGAAGATCACCTCGGCGACATGGACTTCAAGGTGGCCGGTACTGCCGAAGGCGTGTCCGCCCTGCAGATGGACATCAAGATCGAAGGCATCACCGAAGAGATCATGAAGCAGGCATTGCAGCAGGCCAAGGCTGGCCGTCTGCACATCCTGGGCGAGATGGCGCATGCGCTGACCACCCCGCGTCAGGAGCTGAGCGACTACGCGCCGCGCCTGCTCACCATCAAGATCCACCCGGACAAGATCCGCGAAGTGATCGGCAAGGGTGGCTCGACCATTCAGGCCATCACCAAGGAAACCGGCACGCAGATCGACATCCAGGACGATGGCACGATCATCATCGCCTCGGTCAATGCCATCGCCGCGCAGGCTGCGAAGTCGCGCATCGAACAGATCACCTCGGACGTGGAGCCGGGCCGCATCTACGAAGGCAAGGTCGCCAAGATCATGGACTTCGGTGCGTTCGTCACCATCCTGCCGGGCAAGGACGGCCTGGTGCACGTCTCGCAGATTTCCAGCGAGCGCGTGGAGAAGGTCGGCGACAAGTTGAAGGAAGGCGATCTGGTCCGCGTCAAGGTGCTGGAAGTGGACAAGCAGGGCCGCATCCGCCTGTCGATCAAGGCAGTGGAAGAAGGCGAAGGCGTGCAGGCGTCGGCCGAGTAATCGCTGCGTGCTGATGCATCATGCGTGATGCATGACGAAAGAGCGGGCTTCGGCCCGCTTTTTTGTTGTGTGCTCGATTGCTTCTCCCGTTGGGAGCACGTGGCACGCAGCGCCGGATGAAGGCGCGGCAAAGGCCTCGTGATATTCGGGATGCGCAGTTTCGCCCCTTACCCTCACCCCAGCCCTCTCCCGCAGGAGAGGGGCTGTGAATCCTTCTCCCATGGGAGAAGGTGCCCGGCGGGGGCGGATGAGGGTGTGTCCGGCCTTACAACTTGATCTATCCTTGTTGCTGCGTCGGCGCGGGCTGCGTGTCCGGACGCGGCGGCACAACGCGAGGGAAACCCGGCGGCATCGTTTGTTCTGCGGGCGCGGTGCTGGGTGTCGGCAGCGGCGCCGTCGGCGGCGGCGCAACCACTGCCGCATCAGGACGCAGTTTCAGTAGTGCGGCCCAGTCGCGGCGATTGAAGTCGCACAATTCTTCGTGCGCCGGCGTGCATTCGCTGGCGATGCCCAGGCTGTCTTCGTTCTGGTCCTGCGTGCTGTCCGATTGCGGTGTTGGCAACACCACGCGGCCGGCGCGATCCAGCGGCATCTTGCGCATCATCACCGTGTTGAACACGTTGCCGCCGATCAGGTATAGGGTGCGATCGCCGCCGACATTGGCGGCCACCACCACATCGCAATGCGATTGCCATGGCATCGGTGCGCTGCCACCCAACGCGGCCTTCAGGCCGGCATAGCCCATCGCGGTGCTGCGGCCGCGCAGCAGACACAGCAGATCGCCGGGCGCCGGCTTCTCGACCGCCGGATCGGTAAACCGGTACGGTCCGGTAGCGCCGTCGTTGTAGGCGCTGCGGATGTAATCCAGATGCCGCGCGGAGCGATGAAAACCGCCCAGCCCCGACTGCGTCATCACCCAGGAAATGAAAGCGGCCGACCATGGGTTGTCGATCAGAAATGCGCGGCAGTCGCTGACGGTGTAGCGCGTGCCATCCAATGCCGCGCAGCTCGATGCGCCAGGCCTGCCGCCCATCGACGCAAGCGTGCCGCTGTCGCGCCAGTAGCCTGCAACGCGTTGCCAGGCGACCACACCGTGATCGGCGAGATAACCGGATTCGGCTTCGGTCACGCCCAGGCTGGCCAGGCGGCCCTTGGCATCGATAAACGGGTGCTGCCACAAACGGTGCTCATTGCAGGCGCTGCGCACGATGGCGATCGCGGCGGGACTCGTTCCGAACCGTGGCGGGATATCGCACACCTCCGCAGCCGCAGCGCTACTTCCGATACCTGCCAGCAAGAGGCAGATCCACGGCCAAGGTTTGACGGTCATTGCAGGTCCTGCACGGAAACATCGCAGCAGGCTGCCAGAGCCGGCTGCGCGCACGCGTGAAATCAGCGCGCTGGCGGCGGGCCGAGTTTGAGCGACAGATCCACTGCCTGCACATGCTTGGTGAGCCCGCCGATGGAAATGCAGTCCACCCCGTCTTCGGCAATCGTACGAATGCCGGCCAGATCCACGCTGCCGGAAACTTCCAGCGGAATGCGCCGTTCTGGCGGTAATGCGCCAACGATACGCACCGCTTCTCGGCGCATGGCCTGGTCGAAGTCGTCGATCAGGATGCGCGTGCAACCAACCTGCAATGCTTCGCGTAGCTGCTCCAGCGTTTCCACTTCGACCACCAGCGGCAACTGCGGTTGCTGCGCGCGTGCGGCATGCACGGCCGCGCTCAACGAACCGGCGGCGCGAATGTGATTTTCCTTCAGCATCACCGTGTCGAACAGGCCGATACGGTGATTGTCGCCACCGCCGCAGCGCACGGCGTATTTCTGCGCGGCGCGCAGGCCCGGCAGCGTCTTGCGTGTGTCCAGAATGCGCGCGTGCGTCCCGGCCACCGCAGCCACATATGCCGCGGTGGTGGTCGCCGTGGCAGACAGCGTCTGCATGAAATTGAGCGAGGTGCGTTCGGCGCTGACCAGGCTGCGGCTGCGACCGTGCAGCAGCGCGAGCACCGTGCCTGCAGCGACGCGTTGGCCTTCGTGCACCTGCCAGTCGATGCGTACCTGCGGGTCGAGCGCGCGGTGAGTGGCATCGAACCAGGGGCGGCCGGCGATGACCGCATCCTGCTTGCACAGCAGGTAGGCACTGTCGGCCTGGTCGGGCAGCAGCGCGGCGGTGACATCGCCGCTGCCGATGTCTTCGGCCAGGGCGCGCGCCACATCCGCTTCGATCGATTCGACGGGCGGCGCGTCCGGCACGTTGGTGCGCACGGGCAGGCTCACTTCTCGGGGAAGTCGGCGATTTGTGCGGTGGCGATGGCTTCTTCGGCCAGCAGCACCGGAATGCCGTCGTCGACGCGGAAGATCTGCTTGCGGTCGCGGGTGATCAGCGCTTCACGCAGCGGCTGGGTTTGTGCGGCGCCGTCGGCGCGCTGCAGGGTTCCGCCTGCGATGGCGGCATTGAGTGCTTCCAGGCCCTTGCCGTCGAGCAGCGAAAGCGGCTGGCGGGTGTCGGGCGAGCACAGCAGGTCGAGCAATTTGCGATCCATCGAAGTCTTGTCTTGCGTGGAGATTGGCTAGAATACGTCTTTACCGCAGGGCAGGGCCATGACCTCCAACCACTCCGCGCCGCTGGTCGGCATCGTGATGGGTTCCCGTTCGGACTGGGAGACCATGCAACACGCAGCTCAGAAGCTCGACGCGCTGGGCGTGCCGTACGAAGTCAAGGTGGTCTCGGCGCACCGCACCCCGGACGTCTTGTTCGCCTACGCCGAACAGGCGGGCGCCCGTGGACTGCGCGCGATCATCGCCGGCGCCGGCGGCGCGGCGCATCTGCCGGGCATGCTGGCTGCCAAGACTGCAGTGCCGGTGCTTGGCGTGCCGGTGCAGTCCAAGGCGTTGAACGGCATGGATTCGCTGCTGTCGATCGTGCAGATGCCGGCCGGTATTCCGGTGGCCACCTTTGCCATCGGCAATGCCGGTGCGGCCAATGCGGCGTTGTTTGCGGCGGCCATGCTGGCGCCGGAGCAGACGCAGATCGGTCAGGCGCTGGCGCAATTCCGCGCCAAGCAGACCGACGATGTCATGGCCAGCGACGACCCACGCCAATGAGCACGGTCGGCATTCTCGGTGGCGGCCAGCTGGCGCGCATGCTGGTACTGGCCGGTGCACCGCTCGGCATACGCTTTGCGGTCTTCGATCCGGCAGCCGATGCATGCGCTGGCCAGGTGGCACCGCTGCAGGTTGGCGCGTTCGATGACGTGGCGACCCTTGCCGCATTCGCCGAGCAGGTGGATGTGATCACCTTCGATTTCGAAAACGTGCCGGCCACCAGCGCGCAGCAACTCGCTGCCCGGGTGCCGGTGTTTCCCAGTCCGGCTGCGCTTGCGGTTGCGCAGGACCGGCTCAGCGAAAAAACCTTGTTCCGCGAGCTCGGCATTCCGGTGCCCGAGTTTGCCGCAATCGACGACCGCGCCGGCCTGGATGCAGCGCTCGCACGGATCGGCACGCCCTGCGTGCTGAAGACGCGCCGCTTCGGCTACGACGGCAAGGGCCAGTTCCGTATCAAGTCGCTCGCCGATGCCGATGCAGCGTGGGACGCGCTTGGCGCACAGGCGGCGCACGTCGGATTGATCGTGGAAGCGTTCGTGCCGTTTCAGCGCGAGGTCAGCGTGATTGCAGTGCGTGGGCGCGACGGCGAATTCCGCGCCTGGCCATTGACCGAAAACTGGCATGTGGACGGTGTGCTGTCGGCCAGCCTGGCACCGGCCAGCGTGGAGGCAGCACTTCAGGCCGTGGCCGAATCGCACGCGCGTGCCGTGGCCGAAAAGCTCGACTACGTCGGCGTATTTGCGCTGGAGCTGTTCGTGCGCGACGGTGAGTTGCTTGCCAACGAAATGGCGCCGCGCGTGCATAACTCGGGGCATTGGACCATCGAAGGCGCCGAGACCTCGCAATTTGAAAATCATGTGCGCGCGGTCCTTGGCTTGCCACTGGGCAGTACGGCGATGCGCGGCCACGCCTGCATGCTCAACTGGTTGGGCGCGATGCCAGACGCCGGGGCGTTTCTGGCGGTGCCCGGTGGGCATTGGCACGACTATGGCAAGCAAGCGCGCGATGGACGCAAGGTGGGGCACGCAACGCTGCGCGCGGAGACAGCGCAGGCGCTTTCGCTGGCAGTGAGCGATGCCGGCGCGGCGCTGCAGCGCGATGCGCAAGCCCGGCCGGTGGTTGCGCGTTTGAACGAAGCGTGATGCGCGCAGCATGTCGGTGGCCATTACGTGCGAGGTCACGCGCTGTCTGCGAGGCAAGTCGGTGTCGGACGCGGACCCGTTCTGCAATGTTTCAGCAGATGAGCCAGTCTGCATCTGCGACTGAAAGCTGAGCGGGCAGGTCAGCCCAGCCGGCTTGCGACAAAATCCCAGTTCACCAGCTTCCAGAAAGCCTCCAGGTAGCGCGCGCGATCCTGCTGGTAGTCCAGGTAATACGCATGCTCCCAGATGTCGCAGGCGAGCAGCGGAACGTCCGGCCCGGTGAGTGGGGTGGAGGCGTTGGGTGTGGCGACCACCGCCAGCGCGCCGTCCGGGCGCTGCACCAGCCACACCCAGCCCGAGCCGAAGCTGGTCAAGGCCACACGATTGAACTCCTGCTTGAAATGCACGAAGTCGCCGAACGATTTGGCGATGCCGTCGCCCAGCCGCCCAAGCGGCTCCCCGCCAGCGCGCGGACGCAGGCACTGCCAATAGAAATTGTGGTTCCACACCTGCGCGGCGAGATGAAACAGCGTGCCCTGCGCCTGGGCGATGATTTCTTCCAGCGTCAACTCGGCCAGTTCGCTGCCTTCCAGGCGCGCGTTGAGCTGTTCGACCTCGCTGCGGTGACAGAGGCCGTGATGCGCCTCCAGTGTCGCAGACGACAGATGCGGTTCCAGGGCAGCGCGGGAGTAGGGCAGTGCAACGTGTTCGATCGGCATGATGGCAGTGGCAGCGAAGGGAGTGCGGCGATAGGTCGCGCTGAAGGCTTACAATGCGCGCCTTTGCGGAAGTCTATCCGACCCGGCGGTCGGGCCTGCCGCTCCCAGTCAGGAGAGTCCAATGCCGGTGATGGAACGGATCCAGGCCGAAGTCGAACAACACCCGATCGTCCTGTTCATGAAAGGCACCCCGCAATTTCCGATGTGCGAGTTTTCCAGTCGCGCCGTGCAGGCCCTGGTCGCCGCCGGTGCCGACCAACTGCGCACGGTCAACGTGTTGGAAGAACCCGAAATGCGCGCCAATCTGCCGCGCTACTCCAACTGGCCCACGTTTCCGCAGCTGTTCATCCATGGCGAGCTGATCGGCGGCTGCGACATCACGCTGGAGCTGTTCGAAGCCGGCGAGCTCAAGCGCATCGTCAGCGAGGCGTACCAGCCGTGAGTTCGGTGCAGGCCCAGGCGCAGTCGGCTGCCTTGTCGGGGCGCGTCGTGCTGATCACCGGCGCCGCCGGTGGCCTCGGCGCCGCTGCGGCGCAGGCATGCGCGGCGGCAGGCGCCACGGTGGTCTTGCTTGGTCGCAAGGTGCGCCCGCTGGAGCGCATCTACGACGCGGTTGCAGCGCTGGGTGACGAGCCGCTGCTATATCCGCTGGATCTGGCCGGCGCCACGCCGGACGACTACGCCACGCTTGCGCAACGGTTGCAGACCGAGCTTGGTGGCCTGCATGGCCTGCTGCACTGCGCCGCCGACTTTTCCGGCCTGACGCCGACCGAACTCGTCCCACCTGCAGATTTCGCACGCACCTTGCACGTGGACCTGACCGCGCGCGCCTGGCTGACCCAGGCGTGTCTGCCGCTGTTGCGGCAGCAGGACGATGCGGCGGTCGTCTTCGTGGTGGACGACCCCGCGCGCGTGGGTCAGGCCTATTGGGGGGCGTATGGCGCCGCCCAGCATGCGCAGCGTGGCTTGATCGCCACCTTGCATCATGAAACCGCCGCCGGCCCTGTGCGTGTCAGCGGCCTGCAGCCCGGCCCGATGCGCACCGCATTGCGCGCACGCGCTTTCACCCATCACGAAGACAACGACGCGCTCGATGCCGCACGTTACGCCCCTGCATGCGTCAGCGTGCTATCGGCCGCAGGGGCGACGCATCGCGGTGCGATCTGGAGTCCGCCGGTATGACCATTCTTTCTGCGGCGCTGCTGCTGTTCCTGATTCTCGACCCGCTGGGCAACATTCCGGTGTTTCTCAGCGTGCTCAAGCCGCTGCCGCCCAAGCGCCAGCGCTTCGTGCTTGCGCGTGAACTGCTGATCGCGCTGTGCGTGTTGATGGCGTTCCTGTGGGGCGGCAAGTACGCGCTGGAGCTGATGCACCTGCGCCAGGAATCGGTGGCCATTGCCGGCGGCATCGTGCTGTTTGTGATCGGCATCCGCATGATCTTCCCGCGGCCCGAAGGCCTGATGGGCGAAATCCCCGACGGCGAACCCTTCATCGTGCCGCTGGCCATCCCGCTGGTGGCCGGCCCGTCCGGCATGGCCGCGGTGATGCTCATGGGCAGCAACGAGCCCACGCGGCTGTGGGACTGGAGCCTTGCGCTGATGATCGCCTGGATCGGCGCCTCGTCGATCCTGGCCGCCGCGCCGCTGTTGTACAAATTGCTCGGCCACCGCGCCCTGACGGCCATCGAGCGCCTGATGGGCATGCTGCTGGTCGCCATCTCGGTACAGATGTTCCTGGACGGCCTGGGCACGTACTTCAAGCTGCCGGTGTCGATCTAGCGCAGCTCTCGGCGGCTTGCCGATTACCTCGGCGTATGGCCGCAATGTGCGCCGATGGGCTAGGTCTCAACCCGCACTGGCGTGGTTTACGTGCTCTAGGCCCATGGTTCCAGCGACTGACCAGCGCAACGTGGCGCCCAGACAGTAGCGGTGCCACGTGATGGTTTCTGGACGATGGGAACGGGTCGCCCTTGGCCGCTTGCGACTGTCTTGAGGTTGCTCGGTCAGTGAAGCAAGACGGCAAGTGGAGTGTCATATTCGGCGAGGTGCATGGCCATGTGGCACCCCCACGTGCGGCACGCATGCGCTGGCCGAAGGCAGGCGTTTGGACCGCTTGATCCTGTTTGCCGACTCGGCAGCGCCAAAGGCGCGACGCGCGTCTCGCTCCGGTTGCGATCTTGCACGATCTGGCGACTCCGCCTTTACCTTCGCAATTCATGTAGCAGTGCGCGAAGTTTGTCACGCCGCCGTCACAATCAGGCCTTAGCGTGTTAATCTGTTGTTAACCGTTGCGGCAGCAACCAGTCGCGCGGCAAGGGACCCCAGATCATCGGCAGCCCACCCCCGGGAACGGTTGGGCTGACTGCGCCTTTTTGTCACTGCCCAACCTGTATCGAGGCTACCGAAATGACCCACCCCCGTTATCTCCGCATGTCCAAGCTGACGCTTGGCCTTGTCGCTGCGCTCGCCGCCGCTCCTGTGTTTGCGCAAAGCACCTCGGCTGGCGTCGCCGGCCTGGTGACCGGCAGTGGCGGCCAGCCCGTCCCGAATGCCGAAGTCACCATTACGCACGTGGAGTCCGGAACGGTCAGCCGCGCCACCACCGATGCCAGCGGACGCTATAACGCGCGCGGCTTGCGTGTGGGCGGGCCGTACACCATCACCATCACCGCCTCGGGCGCTGGCAACACCACCCGCGAAGGCGTGTATCTGAATCTGGACAAGGTCAACCAGGTCGATGCCGCCCTGGGCGGCGATCTGGCGACGCTGGGCACCGTGCAGGCGATCGCCGGCAACTACGGCTCGGCCATTTTCAGCGCCAACAAGATGGGTACCGGTACCAACGTGACCCGCGAAGAAATCGAGTCGCTGCCGTCGATCAACCGTAACCTGCAGGACTATGTGCGCCTGGATCCGCGCGTTGCGCAAACCGACAAGGCGCGCAACGAAATCTCCATCGCCGGCCAGAACCCGCGCTACAACGCGATCCGAGTCGACGGCATCAGCACCAACGACGCCTTCGGTCTGGAATCCAACAGCCTGCCGACCCCGCGCCAGCCGTTCTCGATGGACGTCATCGATGAAATCTCGGTGGACGTGGCGAACTACGACGTGACGATCAGTGGCGGCACCGGTGGCGTGATCAATGCCGTCACCAAGTCGGGCACCAACGAATTCCACGGCTCGGTCTACGGCACTTATCGCGAGAACGATTGGTCGGGCAAGAACCAGAACAACATCCGCCCGCAGCTGTTCGACAATGAAGCGACGTATGGTCTGACCCTGGGTGGCCCGATCGTCAAGGACAAATTGTTCTTCTTCGCGAACTACGAGAAGTACAAGGGCAAGGGCGTGTTTACCGGTAACAGTGGCTACGGTCCGGCCGGTTCTGGTGCCAGCAATGAAGTCGGTATTACCCAGGCGCAGGTCGATCAGGTGATCGATATCTCGCGCAATGTCTATGGCTTCGACCCTGGGACCCTGGCCTTGCCGGCATTGGATTCTGATTCGGAAGAGAAGGGCTTCAAGCTGGATTGGAACATCAGCGACAAGCATCGTGGTTCGTTCCGCTATGGCAAGTCCGAGCAGAGCACGGCCAATCTCAACGGTTTCGGCAACAACCAGCTGGCGTTGAACTCGTACCATTATGTGCGCGACTTCGAACTCGAGACCTACACCGGTCAGTTGTTTAGCGACTGGACCGATACCTTCTCGACCGAAGCCAAGGTGTCGTATCGTGATTACTCGGCAGTTCGTACTGCGGCATCGCAGTTGCCGGCTATCGCTGTGCGTTTCGGCAACAACACCTTAAACCTCGGTACTGAGGCAAATACCCAGGCTAACGAGTTGCGTACCGAAACCTGGAACGCGTTCTTCGCCGGCACGCTGTTCTTGAACGACCACACGGTCAAGTTCGGGTTCGACTACGAAGACAACGACATCTACAACTTGTATGGGCCGCGCGTCTTCGGTAGCTACACCTTCAATTCGGTGGCCAATTACCAGGCAAATTTGCCGAACGCGTATCGTTACTCGTATTCGCCGACCGGGATCGACAATATTGCTGCGAAGTGGGGCATGCGGAACGTGGGCGTGTTCTTGCAGGACTCTTGGGCCGTCAATAGCAACCTGACACTGAACTTCGGCCTGCGTTATGACGAGCCGATGGTGAAGAACTCACCACAGTTCAACCAGGCTGCGTTCAACGCATTCGGTCTCCGCAATGATGAAACCATTGACGGCAACGGCTTGTGGCAGCCGCGCTTTGGTTTCAACTACACCTTCGATGCAGATCGTCCTACCCAGCTGCGTGGCGGCGTTGGTCTGTTTCAGGGTGCTGCCGCGTCGGTTTGGTTGTCCAACCCGTATTCCAACACTGGTTTGGCTTATACCGATTACAACTTCAACAACGCGTCCAACAGTGGTATCCGCTTCACGCCGGATGTCAACAACCAGCCGCGCGGAACATCGGGCGCCACGCAGTCGGTCGACTTTGTTGACAAGGATCTGGGTCAGCCGGCCGTTTGGAAAGCAAACCTCGCGTTCGATACCGAGTTGCCGTGGTACGGCATCGTCGCCTCGATGGAAGGTGTGGTGACCAAGGTCAAGGAAGCGATTTATTACCAGCAGCTCAATCTTGGTAATCCGACGGCAGTTGGCCAGGATGGTCGTGATATCTACTGGAATGCCAATGGCCGTAATCCGGCTAACTGGAATTCCCTCGGTAATGCCTGTCTTCGTGAGACCGGCGTGGCGGCTGGTTCGTCATGTGTGAACAGCGGTACCGATATCCGTGCTGGTCGCAACACGAGCTTCAACGATGCCATCATCGCGCGCTCCACCGATCAGGGTGGCTCGCAGAGTTTCACTGTCGGCTTGAACAAGCCGTTCAATGACAGCGACTGGTCGTGGAGTTTGGCTTACACCTACTCCAACGCGAAGGAAGTCAGTGGTCTGACCAGTTCCACTTCGAGTTCGCAGTTGCTCAACACCGCAACCTTCCAGGCGAATGAAGAGGTCAATGCAACCTCCGCGTACGAAATTAAGGACAGTTTCCTGGGTACGCTGCAGTGGAAGCATAATTTCTTCGGGGATTTTGCAACGAAGGTCGGTCTTGTGTATCAAGGCCGCAGCGGTCGTCCCTACAGCTATACGTTCGACAACGACGCCAATGGCGACGGTCGCTCCAACGACCTGTTGTACATCCCGGCGGCGCGTGGCGATGTGCTGTTCCGTAACGCGGCTGAAGAAAACGCGTTCTGGAACTACGTCAACAACGACCAGTACTTGTCCACGCACAAGGGCCAGGTTGCCGGCCGCAATGCGGTACGTAATTCGTGGGTCAACCAATTCGATCTGCACATTGAGCAGGAGCTTCCTGGCTTCTTCGATGGCAACAAGGCGCAGATCTGGGTCGACGTCATGAATGTCGGCAATCTGCTCAACAAAAAATGGGGTCGCGTCGATGAGTACGCATTCCCGGGCTTCAAGGGCGTTGCTGAATACGGCGGCATCGATGCAGCAACTGGCAAGTACGTTTACCGCTTCAACGAGCCGGATGCCGCGACCATCTACGACGACAAGGGCATCTCCCGCTGGGCGCTGCAGCTGGGCTTCCGCTACCAGTTCTAAAGCCGGCTAGCGTGTCGATGTTTGCAAAAACGGCCGGGATCTCCCGGCCGTTTTCTTTTGTGCGGGTGAGTACGCTAAAGTTCCGTGCATACGACAGGAGCATGCTATGGAACTCAGCAGTACGGCAGCACGGGCGCTGCCGGTGGTGGATGCGCGGATCTACCCGCGTGGTGGTCTGGATGTGTTGTCCAAGGCAGAAGTAGCCCGGTTGCGAGACGCATCCAGCGGTGGCATGCATGAGCTGTTGCGCCGGTGCGCACTGGCCGTGCTGACCAGCGGAAGCGCATCGGACGACCCACGCGCCGCGCGCGATCTCTACCCGGATTTCGACATTCAGGTGAACCAGCAGGATCGCGGCATCCGCATCGATCTGACCAATGCGCCGGCAATGGCTTTCGTCGATGGGGAGATCATCCGCGGCGTGGCGGAGCTGTTGTTTGCCGTCGTGCGCGACCTCGCTTACATGGCCATCGAGCTCGAAGCGCAACGCGGCGATCTGGACACCAGCGAAGGCATCACCAATGCCGTGTTCGGTCAGCTGCGTAATGCGCGCATCCTGCAGCCGTTGGACCCGAACCTGGTCGTGTGTTGGGGCGGCCATTCCATTTCGCGCGACGAATACCTGTACACCAAGCAGGTCGGCTACGAGCTCGGCCTGCGCGGGCTGGATATCTGCACCGGCTGCGGCCCAGGCGCCATGAAGGGTCCGATGAAGGGCGCCACGATCGCGCATGCCAAGCAGCGCAAGCACAATACCCGCTACATCGGGGTCACCGAGCCCGGCATCATCGCTGCCGAATCGCCGAACCCGATCGTCAACCATCTGGTGATCATGCCGGATATCGAGAAGCGCCTCGAGGCCTTCGTCCGCATCGGCCACGGCATCCTGGTATTCCCGGGCGGCGTCGGCACCGCGGAGGAAATTCTCTACCTGCTCGGCATCCTGCTACGCGAAGAAAACGCGAACGTGCCGTTCCCGCTGATCCTCACCGGCCCGACCATCGCCGCGCCGTACTTCGAGCAGATCGACCGTTTCATTCGCCTCACCCTGGGGGACGCTGCCGCTTCGCGCTACGAGATCATCGTCGGCGACCCAGTCGCCGTGGCGCGCCGCATGGCCGAAGGGGTGCACGGAGTGCGGGCGCACCGCAAGGACCAGAAAGACTCGTATTACTTCAACTGGTCCGTGCACATCCCGCTCGAGTATCAGCAACCGTTCGAGCCCAGCCATGAAGCGATGGCCGCGCTGGATCTACACCACGGCCGCCCGGCGCCGGCCCTGGCCGCCGACCTGCGCCGCGCCTTCTCCGCCATCGTGGCCGGCAACGTCAAAGAAGACGGCATGCGGCGCATCGAGGAATTCGGCCCCTTCGAAATCCACGGCGACCCCGAGATCATGCAGGCCCTGGACGAACTCCTGCGTGGCTTTGTCGAGCAGCGCCGGATGAAGATCTCGGGGGACTATCGGCCTTGTTATCGGGTGGTGACCTAGGGAAGGTCTGAACAACGAGACCTGACAGGGCGGAAGGTGGCGTCGTTCCGAAGAGTGGCTTTTGGAACTTCGGAATTTCGCCATTTCTGGCGCTTTCCGCGGGAATTTCCCGGTTCACAGACGCACGCTCCCCATCGCCGGCA
>NZ_JAGHWR010000075.1:0-23699 GCF_017746155.1 Xanthomonas sp. D-36-1 | reverse complement strand
ATTCCGGCAGAAAAGTCGACAACAGGCTGAGGAATGTTAGGCCAGGTTGCAGGGTCGTTTAGGGAAGTACTGAACAACGAGACCTGACAGGGCGGAAGGTGGCGTCGTTCCGAAGAGTGGCTTTTGGAACTTCGGAATTTCGCCATTTCTGGCGCTTTCCGCGGGAATTTCCTAGCCGCCGCCATCGGCGGGGTTTGTCTCGCGCTGGCCGCGCAAGCCGGTGCCGTCACGTTCGCCACCGGCGATGCGCGCGCTGTCGCGCAACCTGCGATTCCCTCCCTCTGCCAGCCCGCGTTGAAGGCCAGCCAGACGCCGAACGGTCGCTTGTTCGAGGCGGCGCTGGAAAGCGCGCCGCCCGATACCACAACCATCCAGGCGGCACTCACTGCGTGCAAGAACGGCGCAGTGTTGCTCACCAGCGGCAGCGGCGACGCCTTTCTGACCGGGCCGCTGACGATTCCCGCTGGCGTCACCCTGGTCGTCGACCAGGGCGTGACCGTGTACGGCTCGCGCAACCCGGCCGATTATGGCAGCGGCTGCGGCAGCGCCGGTTCCAAGAGCGTCAGCTGCCTGCCGTTGATCGGCATCAAAGGTGCGAACGCGGGCGTGATGGGCATGCGCACCGGCGGGCGCCAGGGCACCATCGACGGGCGTGGCGACCTGGCCATGCTCGGCAAGAGCGCCACCTGGTGGGAATCCGGCGAAAACGCCAAGAACGCAGGCCAGGTGCAGAACAGCCCCGACCTGATCAAGGTGCAGAACGCCACGGCATTCACGCTCTACAACATCAACCTGATCAATGCGGCGTATTTCCATTTCTTCGCGCATATCGTCGACGGCCTGACCATCTGGGGCGTGCGGGTGAAGTCGCCGGCCACCAGCCCCAATACCGACGGCCTGGATCTGGACAGCGTGGTCAACGCTACCATCCACGACAGCGATGTGATGGGCGGCGACGACTGCGTGGCGATCAAGACCATCGCCTCCAAGTCGGCCAACATCACCGTGCGCAACTCGCGCTGCTACGGCACCCACGGCATCTCGATCGGCAGCGAAGTGATGTCCGGCGTCAGCAATGTGCTGGTCGACAATAATGCGCTGGTGTCCACCGACGATATGGGCAACCGCAGCACCGACAACAGCGGCCTGCGCATCAAGACCAGCCTCGCCAAGGGTGGTCCGGTCAGTCTGATTACCTATCGCAACACCTGCCTGCACGGCGTCAGCAGCCCGTTGGTGATCAACCCGTTCTACGCCGCCGCAACCAGCGGTACCAGACCGACCTTCGGCCAGATCGTGGTCGATGGGCTCAAAACCGACAACGATGCCGGCGGCAAGGGCTGGATCCTGAAAGGCTTCGATGCGCAGACACCGCTGGATCTAGTGTTGGCCAACGTGGCGCACAGCGACGCGTCGATCAGCGCCAGCAACGCGCAGATCGGGCTGAGCAACAGCGCCGTCACGCCGTCGGGGGCTGGCGTCACCACCGGCACCGTGCAGGTCGGCGGTGCGGTGCCCACCTGCTCGGGCGCACCGCGCTTCCCCGCGCTGTGATTTCGCTGGCGCTGCCGTCACTCGCCGCGCCAGACCCGCTGGCGCCTCGCCCGCGAACGTACGTCCTTCAGCATGGCAGATAGGGCTGCGGCCCCACACATCACCACCGCCCCGTGCCGGAACGTTCCGCCCGCAGGCGCCACCGAAACCGCATCCCGAATCCCCTGCCGCAAACGCAGCAGGCTTGACCTTGACTAAAGTCTTTGCGTTTCATGGCCTTATTGCCAGAAGTTCATCTGATGTCTGTTACCCTCGGCCGATGATTCGACGCACACTGACCTGCCTGCTCACCCTCGGCCTTGTCGCCTGCGCGACCCAGCCCAGCCCGCCATCCCCGTCACCGGCCGCCAGCGCGCCGCCGGCCAAGCCACCGCTTGCGCCATCGACGTCAGCGCCGCCGGCAAGCGCCGCCGCCGAGGCGCCTGCGCTTCCGCCAGTCGACCTGACCCCGGTCCCGTTCGAGATCGCCCGCGCCAACTTCGTGCGCGACACCTCGGCCAAGTACGGCATCGATGCCGCGCAGATCGAAGCGGTGCTGGCGCAGGCGCAATTCAAGGACGCCATTGTCACTGCGATGTCGCGCCCGGCCGAACGGGTCAAGCCGTGGAACGAATACCGGCCGATGTTCATCACCCAGGCGCGTATCGACGGCGGCCGCAAGTTTCTCGCCGAACATCGCGCCGAGCTGAGCAAGGTCGAAGCGGCCACCGGTGTGCCGGCACAGGTGATCGTGGCGATCATCGGGGTGGAAACCAGCTACGGCAGCAACGCCGGCAAGTACCGCGTGCTGGACGCGCTGTACACGCTGGCGTTCCGCTATCCGCGCAGCGGCGACCCGGCCAAGCTCGAACGCGAAGTGCGCCGCGAACTGTTTTTCCGCGATGAACTCGGCCAGTTGTTCGCGCTCGGCAAAGAGGAACAGCTCGACGTCACCACGTTGATCGGCAGCTACGCCGGCGCGATGGGCATGGGCCAGTTCATGCCGTCCAGCTATCGCCAGTTCGGCGTGGACGGCGATGCCGACGGCAAGCGCAATCTGTTCACCGACTACAACGACGTGTTCGCCTCGATCGCCAACTACTTCGTCAAGAAGGGCGGTTGGGTGCGTGGCGGGCAAGTTGCGGTGCCGGCCACGCTGGCCGCTGGGCACGAAGAATTCAATCCCACCGACTGGTCGCCGGTATACACGCTGTCCGAGCTGTCGGCGCGCGGCTATCACCCGAGCGCACCGGTGGTGGCCGGCAGCACCGCCACCCCGATCAGCCTGGACGACGCCAACGGCAAGCAGTACTGGCTGGGCTTCCAGAACTTTTACGCGATCACCCGTTACAACATTTCCAAGATGTATGCGATGGCCGTGTTCCAGCTGTCCGACGCCATCGCCGGCAAGGAGTTACCCCCGGCATGAACAGCATTGCAGGCCCCAAGTGGCTGGTCCCGATGGCGCTGATGCTTGGCCTGGCGGCCTGTAGCAGCGCACCGAAGAAAACTGCCGGCGGCAACGGTAGCGGTGCGATCAAGGGTGTGAAGGTCGAAGGCAAGGGTCCGGCGTATGTCGCCACCGGGTGCCCGTCCACCTCGCCGTATGCACCCGCAAAGGAAGACCCGTCCACGCGCGGCGACTACACCGCTGGCGGCTTGTACAAGCCCGGCGTGAAAGACTCCACGCCCGATCATGTGCCCAACGTGGCCTGCATCCCAGAGCCACTGGTCACCAACGAGCCGCGCTCGGCGGTGGGGAATCGTTCGCCGTATGAAGTGCTGGGCAAGCGCTATGTGGTGATGGACAACCCTAGCGACTATGTCGAACGCGGCACCGCCTCGTATTACGGCAACAAGTTCCATGGCCGGCTGACCTCCAACAAGGAGGTGTACGACATGTACGCCTTCACCGCCGCGCACAAGACCTTGCCGCTGCCCAGCTTTGCGCTGGTCACCAACACCGACACCGGCCAGTCGGTGGTGGTGCGCGTCAACGACCGCGGCCCATTCCACGACGGCCGCGTGATCGATCTGAGCTACGCCGCGGCAGTGAAGTTGGGCATCACCGGCAAGGGCACCGGCAATGTCGAAGTCCGCGGCCTGACTGAAGCCGACAACGGCAATCTGCTCGCCAAGCGCCGCAGTGGCCAGGCCCCGGTGAATACCGCCGTGGCCACGGCGCGGCCGGCTGCCGGCGCCAGTCAGATCGATGGCCTGGTGCAGCGCCTGCCGACACGCACCGTGCCGCCGCGTGCGGTCGCCACCGGTGCCGGCACCGGCGCCGCGGTGACCGCCTCCGCCACGGCACCCACTGGCGGCGCGCCGGTCGCTGCGGCTGGCGAGCGTTGGCGTTACCGCGTTGCCGACTCGCGCCAGCCTGGCAATGCCGACAACTTCGATGCCTGGATGAAGGCGCAGGGCGTGCGTGTGGCCACCGGCAAGCCGGCCGCTGCGGCCCCGCGACCGGCCGCGTCAGCGTCCGCCGCCGTACCCGCCGCAGCGCCGCCGGTCGCGGTTGCGGCGGTCAAGCCGTCCGAGAGCACTGCCTCGCGCCCGCTCAAGGCCGAGCCAGCGCCCGCCAAGGCACCCAGCGTGGCCGAAGCCGCACTCGGC
Organism: Xanthomonas sp. D-36-1; assembly: GCF_017746155.1. Classification (NCBI taxonomy): domain Bacteria; kingdom Pseudomonadati; phylum Pseudomonadota; class Gammaproteobacteria; order Lysobacterales; family Lysobacteraceae; genus Xanthomonas; species Xanthomonas sp. D-36-1. The sequence goes on along the minus strand of NZ_JAGHWR010000075.1, from coordinate 19,550 downwards.
GACATCCTGCTGCAGGTCGCCAGTTTCGCCAGCCGCGAAAACGCCAATCGCGCACTGTCGCAACTGGCCTCGGCGGGGATCGCCGGTGCCAGCGTCAGCGACATCGTCAGTGGCGGGCGCACGCTGTGGCGGCTACGCGTCAATGCGCGCGACCATGCAAATGCGTCGGAGATTGCCCAGCGCATCGCCGGACTCGGTTTCGGTCGTCCGCAGATCGTGGCCAATTAATGCGCATGGGTCGGTCAGCGCGTGGCTGATCGAGCGTGAGCGCACCCGCTGCGTGCGCATTGGCTGCATCGGCGTTACCGGGAACGGCTGAGCACACCCAATCGGCGGGCAAACATCGCGCATCTGCAAGGCGGATGCGGCCAAGGTCGGCTTCGGCATGCACGTCGCGGCCCCTCGCGTCGTCTGCATCCAGCCAGCGCCTGCGCGCCAGCGTCGCCTCGTTGGACGCGCTGCAAGCAATGCCCGTACCTGCGTGCCGCTTCCGGCAGCTCGCCTGAGGCACCACAAGCGTCCGTACGACCGCCGCCATCGCTGAACTGCGCAAGCGCATGCATCGTGCAACGCGTCGCCCTGATCGCCGTGGCGTCTTACAATTTCGCATTGCCCGGCTTTCGGGCCCGTCAGGAGTCGTTCTTCAATGAAATTCCGCTTCGCCGCCGCTGCCGTGGCCACGTTCGCCTTCGGCCTGGTCTGCGCCCAGACACCTGCGCCGCAGCCGACTCCTGCCGTGGCTGCCTCCCCGGCCGCCTTGCCGGTGCCGCCGGCACCCGCACCGGCCGTGTCCAAGTCCTGGATCCTGATGGACTACGCCACCGGGCAGGTGCTGGCCGGTGAAAACATCCACCAGCAACTGGCGCCGGCCAGCATCACCAAGGTGATGACCTCCTACGTGGTCGCCGCCGAGATCAAGAACGGCAAGGTCAAGCGCGACGACCAGGTCATGATGAGCGAACGCGCCTGGCGCGAAGGCGGTGCGGGCACCGACGGCAGCTACAGCGGCTTCCCGGTCAACCAGACGGCGCGTCTGGAAGACATGGAAAAGGGCATGGCGATCCAGTCCGGCAACGATGCCGCCATCGCGCTGGCCGAGCATGTGGCCGGCAGCGAAGAAGCCTTCGCCTCGCTGATGAACAGCTACGCCGCCAAGATCGGCATGAAGGATTCGTACTTCGTCAACGCGCACGGCCTGAGCGCCGAGGGGCATCACTCCACCGCCTACGACCTGGCCCTGCTGGGCCGCGCGATGGTGCGCGATTACCCGGAGACCTACGCCTATAACAAGATCAAGGAATTCCAGGTCGGCAGCATCAAGCAGAGCAACCGTAACCGGCTGCTGTGGCGCGATCAGGCGGTGGACGGCATCAAGACCGGTCACACCTCCGAAGCCGGCTACTGCCTGCTGAGCTCGGCCAAGCGCGGCGATCAGCGCCTGATCGCCGTGGTCATGGGCGACAGCTCCGAAGAACAGCGCGCCACCGATAGCCTGGCGCTGCTCAACTGGGGCTTCCGCTTCTTCGAAACCCACAGCCTGTACGCGCCCGGCAAGGTCGTCACCAAGCAGAAGGTCTGGAAGGGTCAGCAGGACGAAGTGCAGCTCGGCGTGGCACAGCCGCTGCTGGTCAGCCTGCAGCGCGGCCGCTACAACGACCTCAAGCCCAGCATGGAAGTACCCAAGAACCTGCAGGCACCGATCAAGCAGGGCCAGCAGGTTGGCACCGTGAAGGTCAGCCTGGACGGCAAGGTCATCGCCCAGGCCCCGCTGGTCGCCATCAACGCCGTCGAAGAGGGCGGATTCTTCAAGCGCCTCTGGGACGCGTTCTGGATGTGGTGGGAATCGGAGTAATCCAAACAAAAAAGCCGGCTTTCGCCGGCTTTTTTGTTTGCGGGATTGGGGATTGGGGATTGGGGATTGGGGATTCGAAAAAGCGAGGGCAGCGGCGAAGCCCCGCGCTGCTCTTCCAAATCCCGCTGGCCCGCTCTTGCGAATCCCGAATCCCGAATCCCGAATCCCGAATCCCGAATCCCGAATCCCAGCCGTCAAAGCATCCGGCTAATCGTAAAACTGCCATACACCGGCGTTTCGCGCTGGGTGTCGAATTCGCGGGTGCGGTGGTAGCGGGCAAGGGCGAATTTCCAGCGGCCGTACATCACCGCCAGGCCGTAGCCCACGTCGCCGACGAACGGGCGCTTGTCCACGCTGTGGCTGTTGCGGAAGGTGTTGCCGTCCAGCGTGATGTCGCGGATCACCCAGCGCGCGTCGGTGGTGACGAACAGGTGGCCGGACCAGCCGCTGGCGCGCCCGAGCCGGCTGGGAGCCGTGTTTTCGCCCGCGGGTCGGGTGGGGGTGCTGCCGAAGTCGTCCGGCAGTTTCCAGCCAAAGCGGGCCTCGCCGCCGGCATTCAGATGCGTGGCCATGTTGCCGACCGCGCCGCCCCAATGCGAAATGAAGTCCCAGCCGAATCCACCGGCATTGCCGCTGGCATCGGCCGGCCAGCGATGCATGCGCTCGTGCACCAGGTTGATCAGCGGCTCGTTGTGCAGCTGGTTGTCCCAGCCCTGGAATTTCTCGTCCCCGAGCGCATCGTGGATCGCATCCTGCGCTTCTTTCGCAAGCGCCCACGGACCGACAATGCCGACCTGCAGCTGCGTGGTGCGCAGGTGTGCATCGTTACGCGCGTTGTAGCCGAAGCTCGCCAGCAGGATGCCCGCATAAGGGCGGTCGTCCGGGATGACGTCGCGGCGGGTGTAATCGGTCGGGGTGAAGATCGCCTGGCCGAGCGAGAACACCATGTTCTGCTGATCGAATTCGCCCGGGTGCAGCCGTTCCAGATAGCTGTTGACCCACCGCGCAGTCCGCGGCAGGCACGGGTCGTCGGTGTAATCGACCAGGTTCGGCGACACCAGCGTCAGCACCGCACCGTTGGAATACCCCTGGTCCTGATCTTCGCCGCCGAACAGGTCGTTATCGACCCGGAAGTTCACCGCAGGCGGCGTGCGCCCAAGGCGGCTGGAATCGCACTGATCCGCCGCCAGGGCCGGCAGCGACAGCCCGGAAAGAGAAAGCAGCAAGGCAGCAGACAACGCGCGCGGTCGGAGCATGGAGGGCCTGGAGAGGGGAGCTGGAATCGGAAAAATGCCTGTGTCTTCTGTTGCGCTGTGTGAAGTGTGTGGTCGCGACTGCAGCCTCTGCCGCTTCGGCTCGCGACCGCGCTGCCAACTACCCATGGCTGGGTTCGGTTCAGCAGCGCAATCGCGTCACATTTTTAAAAGTTCGGTGCAGCTCGCATGGTTGCACTCCAGACCAGCCAGGCGCGTCGATCGGTCGCAGAGGCTTGGGTTTGCCCATCGCCGGCCCGATAATGGGCGGATGGATATCAGCACCGACAACCCCGATCACGGCTTTCAGTTTCCCGGCACCTTCGAGCTCAGCGCCATGGGCACGGCTGAGCGTGGGCTGGAAACCGAGCTTCCGCGCCTGCTTGCCGCCACCGGCGTGGAGCTGCTGCAGGAGAGCGTGAGCTGGAAGCATTCTTCCAGCGGAAAGTATGTCTCGGTCAAGATTGGCTTCCGTGCCCAAAGTCGCGAGCAGTTCGAGGCCGCACATCAGGCGCTGCGCGATCATCCGGAAGTGAAGTGGACGCTGTAGCGGCCGAGCCTGTGAGCAGCTCCATGGCTGGCCTGCCTGCGCAATTACGCGACCTCGGCCCGCAAGACTACGCGCCTGTGTGGCGTGCAATGCAGCGTTTCACCGATGCGCGCGAAGAGTACACGGTCGATGAGATCTGGGTGGTCGAGCATGCGCCGGTGTTTACGCTGGGCCAGGCCGGCAAACCCGAACACGTGCTGGCCCCGGGCGAGATTCCGGTGCTGCAGGTTGATCGCGGCGGGCAGGTTACGTATCACGGCCCTGGCCAATTGGTGGTGTACCCGCTGCTGGACCTGCGCCGGCTGAAGATCGGCGTGCGCGATTACGTGTGCAAGATCGAACAGGCGCTGATCGATACGCTGGACGAGTGGAACATCGTGGCCGAGCGCCGCGACGGTGCTCCTGGCGTGTATGTGGGCGGGGCCAAGATCGCCGCGCTCGGGATCCGCGTGCGGCGTGGCTGCACCTTCCATGGGTTGTCGTTCAACGTGGCGATGGACCTGCAACCGTTCCACCGCATCAACCCGTGTGGCTACCAGGGTCTGCAGGTGACCTCGGTGCTAGACTTGGGCGGCCCCTCCGGGATGGACGCCGTCAAGGCGGTGCTGCTCGACCAGCTGGCGCGCCAGTTCGGCCTCGTTCTGCAGCCCACTTCCGCATTGCCCGACCTTTCGCTTCCGGCCTGAGCGCCCCGTATCGTCATGACCCAGCCTATCGCCCGTTCCATTCCCTTGCAGGTCGTCTCCGGCGACACTGCCGCGCCTGCGCCGCTGCAGACCGGCGTCAAGCAGATCGGTGGCGACAAGATCAACCGCTCGCCGGTGCAGTTTGTGGATGCGCCGGTGCTGCGGAAACCGTCGTGGATCCGGGTGCGGATTCCGTCCGGCAATGCGGTACAGAACCTCAAGGCCAAGCTGCGCGAAAACCGCCTGGTCACGGTGTGCGAAGAAGCCAGCTGCCCGAATATCCACGAATGCTTCAGCCACGGCACCGCGACCTTCATGATTTTGGGCGAGGTGTGCACCCGGCGCTGCTCGTTCTGCGACGTAGCGCATGGCCGGCCCAAGCCGCCCGACGCGAACGAGCCGGCCAGCCTGGCCGCCACTGTGGCCGATATGGGCCTGAAATACGTGGTGGTGACCAGCGTGGATCGCGACGACCTGCGCGACGGTGGCGCGCAGCATTTCGTCGACTGCATCTCGGCGATCCGGGCCAGCTCGCCCAACACGCGTATCGAAATCCTGACCCCGGATTTCCGTGGCAAGGGCCGCATGGACCGCGCGCTGGAGATCCTGGCATCGAGCCCGCCGGACGTGTTCAACCACAACATCGAAACCGTGCCGGACCTGTACCCGAATGTGCGCCCCGGCGCGGACTACCAGTGGTCGCTGACGCTGTTGCAGCGCTTCAAGGCGCAGCATCCGTCCATCGCCACCAAGTCCGGCATCATGCTGGGCCTGGGCGAGACGATGGACCAGGTGCAGGCTACGCTGCGCGACCTGCGCGCGCACGATGTGGACATGATCACCATCGGCCAGTATCTGCAGCCGACGCCGCACCATCATCCGGTGATGCGTTACTGGACGCCGGAGGAATACAAGGCGCTGGAAGACTATGGCAATGCGCTGGGCTTCAGTCATGTTGCCTCCGGCCCGATGGTGCGTTCCTCGTACCACGCCGATCGTCAGGCTGCAGGCGCCGGCGTCGCCGCCTGAGTCGGCAACAGGCGACCGGACGACTGCCGCGGCGGGTGGGCGATCGGTGCTGGCAGCAACACCGCGATGCTGGTGCGCTCAATGCCGGACGGCCTCGCGTATTGCGAGTGGACCGCTGACTCGACAGTCGCGACGTTCTTCGGCCGGCCACATCGCAATGCCAATCGACGACAGCCCCGTGCATCGCGCGGGGCTGTCGTCGTCTCTGGCCGTGCGGCGTGCAGCCGCAAGGTACGGTCTCGTTCACAATCCGCTACGGGCCCGGCGCTAGGCTGATTCAGCCAGCGGATGACAACGCCAGCAACTTTCGGCACTGTCATGCTGTCTGATCCGTTCACCGCCTCTCTTTCGTCGGCCCCGTGCCGAGAGCCATTCGATGACCTACAACGTTTCTTCGTGCATGAAGGCCGGCCTGCTGGCGCTGGTGTTGACCACTCCGATGGCTTTGCTCGCACGCGCCGATACTGCGCTGCCGGCCGCTGCCACGCCCGATCAGGCGACGGCCACCAAACTCGTGTATGGCCTGCTCTCCGACAGCCGCTATGCCTACCGGCCGCGCACGCTGGACGAGGCGATGTCCAAGGACGTGTTCAAGCGCTATCTGGAAACGCTGGATGGCGGCAAACAGTTCTTCACCCAGGCCGATATCGACAGCTTCGCACCCCTCCAGGCCGGTGTTGGCGACGCGTTGCGCGGCGGCAACCTGGAGCCGGCGTTCCAGGTGTTCTCGGTCTACAAGAAGCGCGTCGATCAACGCGTCAAGTATGCGCGCGACCTGCTCAAGCAGGACTTCGATTTCAGCGGGAACGACAAGTTCGAGTACGACCGCAAGGACGTGCCGTGGGCTGCAGACGACAAGCAGTTGGACGTGCTGTGGCGCCAGTCGGTGATGAACGATTGGCTGCGCCTGAAACTGGCCGGCAAGAAGCCCGACGACATCCGCAAGACGCTGGATAAGCGGTATGTGGCACTGGCCGATTCGGTCAAGCAGCTCAAGGGCGAAGACGTGTTCCAGTTCTTCGTCAACGCCTATACCAACGCCGTCGACCCGCACACCGATTACTTCACCCCGCGCACTGCCGAAACGTTCAACCAGCAGATGTCGCTGTCGCTGGAAGGCATTGGCGCGCAGCTGCAGAAACAGGACGACATGGTGGTGATCCGCGAGGTGATCCCGGGCGGTCCGGCGGCAGTGGATGGCACGCTCAAGCCGGGCGACCGCATCGTCGGCGTTGGACAGGCCAAGAGTGGCGCGATCGAAGATGTGATTGGCTGGCGCATCGACGACGTGGTGGCCAAGATCCGCGGCAGCAAGGATACCCAGGTGCGCCTGGAGTACATCCCGGCCGAGTCGGGCATCGATGGCAAGCACCGCACGGTGACCCTGACCCGTCAGAAGGTGCGCCTGGCCGAGCAGGCTGCCAAGGGCGAAACCATCACCTTGCCGGCCACCGGCAGCGAGCCGCAGCGCCGCATCGGCATCATCAAGCTGCCGGGCTTCTATCAGGATTTCGAAGGCCGCCGTCGCAATGCAACCGACTACGCCTCGGCCACGCGCGACGTCGCCAAGCTGCTGGCCGGCTTCAAGACCGACAAGGTCGATGGCGTGGTGCTTGACCTGCGCAATAACGGCGGTGGTTCGCTCGACGAGGCGATCGAACTGACCGGCTTGTTCATCGAGCAGGGGCCGGTCGTGCAGGTCCGCGAATCCGGCGGCCGCGTCACCGTCAATGGCGACAGCGACCCCAAGGTCGCCTGGGACGGCCCGCTGGCTGTGTTGATCAACCGCGGCTCGGCGTCGGCATCGGAAATCTTTGCCGGTGCGATCCAGGATTACGGTCGTGGTCTGGTGATCGGCGAAACCAGCTTCGGCAAGGGCACCGTGCAGAACATCGTCGACCTGGATCGCTGGCCTGCTGCCGAAGGGCAGCGGTATGGGCAGGTCAAGCTGACGATCGCGCAGTTCTTCCGCGTCAGCGGCTCCAGCACCCAGCACAAGGGTGTGGTGCCGGATATCGCCTTCCCGGCCAGCGTGGATGCCACAGAGTTCGGTGAGAGCACCTACGACAATGCGTTGCCGTGGACGCGTATCGCCGCTGCCCCGCATACCCAGTACGGCAACTTCGCAGCATTGCTGCCCAAGTTGCAGGCCCTGCACACTGCGCGGATTGCCACCGACAAGGAATTCCAGTGGTGGGAAGAGGACGTCAAGCAGTTCCGCGACGAAAAGGCCAAGAAGTACATTTCGTTGAATGAGGCCGAGCGCGTTGCCGAGCGACAGAAGCAGGATCAGCAGCGCAAGGATCGCCAGCAGATTCGCAAGCAACTCGGCCTGCCGCTGGATCCGCTTGCCGAAGACAGCGACGATGGCCTGACCGGTAACGAGCGCGACATCGTCAAGGACACTGCACGCGAAAAGGCGGCCGAAAAGCGCCCGGATCCACTGCTGCATGAATCGGCGGCCATCCTGGCCGATGCGCTGGGCTTGCTGTCGCAGGACAAGCCGTTGTCGGCGCAGGTGCTGCCGAAGTCGACCTCCCCGGGACGTTGGGCAGACTGAGCCACGCTGCCGATTCAATGCATGGACGCCACCGCTTGCCGGTGGCGTTTTCATTTAGCCAATAGCGTTGCCGCTGGCAGCGTCTCAGCCGATCGCCTGCCAGCAGGCCTGCAGGCCGAGCAGCAGCAAGGTGCCGAAAAATATCCGGCGGAATACCTCGGGAGAGATGCGGCGTCGCACCTTCGTGCCGGCCCACACTCCCACTGCGGTGGGCAGCAGCGCCAGCAGCGATGGCAGGCCGGCCGAGAGCGGCATTCCACCATGCCAGACCAGCGCCGTCGCCAGTGCAAGCGTTGCCGTGCCGAAGCACGCGGCCAGTGCGCGGATCAGCAGGTCGCGTGGCAGGCCCAGCGCAGAGAGGTAGGGCACCACCGGGAGGACCAGCACGCCGGTGGCGCCATTGAGCAGGCCACCGACCAGGCCGATCAGCGGGCTGCCCCAGCGCTCGTGACGTGGCGGCAGGGTCCATTGTCGGCGGGCAAGCCCAAGCAGGGCATAGGCGACCAGCAGGACCCCAAGCGCGCCGCGCAGGTGACGCGGATGACCGCCAATCATCAACCCGGCGCTCAACCAGGTGCCCGCCACCACCATGGCCAGCACCGGCCACAGACGCCGCAACAGCTCGGTCGCAGCTGGCCCCCAGGCCTGCTGCAGATTCGTCACCAACGAAGGCAGCACCAGCAGCGCGGCGGCCTGGCTGGGCGGCAGCCACAGCCCCAGCAGTCCCATTGCCACGGTTGGCAGCCCCATGCCGGCGACGCCTTTGACCGCGCCGGCCAGCAGGAACACAGCGGCAACCATGACCAGTTGCGACACGTCTTCATTCATGGGCAGCAGGATCGGTGCGGCAGCGGTGTCCGGCAAGCTGTCTTTGTTTGAGGCAGACTTCGGCCACGCCGAAGGCTGGAGGTGCAGATGCAGGTGGAATTCACCGACTTGCGGATCTTTGTTGCGGTGGCCGACACCGGCAGCATCACTGCCGGCGCCGACCGCGTGGCGCTGTCGCTGGCGGCCACCAGTGCGCGTATTCGCGCGCTGGAGCTGCAGATCGGCGCGGCCCTGTTCGAGCGTGGTCGGCGAGGCGTGACGCTCACCGCCGCCGGCCAGGTCCTGCTGCGGCATGCACGGGCATTGGCACGCCAGGAACAGGCCATGCGCAGCGAGCTTGGCGATTACGGACCCGGTGGACAGGTCACTCTGCGATTGGCTGCGAACACCGCCGCACTCTCCGAATGGCTACCCGAGTGCGTTGCGGATTTTTTGCTGGCCCATCCGCGGGTGGACCTGACCCTGGCCGAATGGGGCAGCGAGGAGGCTGCCGATGCCGTGCGCGATGAACGTGCCGACCTTGCCGTGGTGGCCGGGCATGCCAACTTCACCGGCCTGCAACGGCGTCCGTTCCGACAGGATCGCCTGGTGGTCGCGGTGGCCGCCAGCCATCCGCTTGCCGGCGCAGGCAGCCTGCGTCTGGCCGATATCGCGCCGATGCAGTTGCTGGCGTTATCGGCCGACAACGCCTTGCAGCGCCACCTGCGGACTCATCTGGCCCGGGCCGGCGTACAGCTGCGCATCCGTGCGCGCGTGCCGGGTCTCGAAACGCTGTGCCGCATGCTGGCACGCGGCGTGGGCGTGGCCATCGTGCCGCACGCGGCGCTGGCGTGCTCCAGTGTCAGGCAGCAACTGACGGCGGTGCCGCTGGAGGAAACCTGGGCGCGGCGCGAGCTGTCCATCATCTGGCGCGACGCCCCCTCGGTCACCCTGCAGGCCTTGCTGGAATGGCTGCAGGCCAGCGCCACGCATGCCGGCATTCATCCGGCCCGATGACCGCAGCGCTGCGGGCATCGGGTGGCCGTGTCACAGCCGGCACGCGCCTCGCTGCCGGCCAACGGCTCTTGCGCGTCCGTGTTATCAGCGTGGCCAGTCGAACTCGGCCATCACCGGATAATGGTCCGACGGCAGAATGCCGCCGGGACGATCGTCCAGGGTCGCAAAGCGGGAAGGACGCAATCCGCGATACAGGATCCAGTCGATGCGCCGGGTCGGGTGCGTGGTGAAATCCTGGAAGGTATTTTCCGGCCCGCTGCGCTTGCTGGCCTGTGCACGCGCATCGCGAAGCACTGCGGTCAGCGTGGGGTAGGTGATCTTGTCCGGATCGCTGTTGAAGTCGCCGGTCAGCACCACCGGGATAGTGGCAGGCAATTGCGCGATGCGCGACAGGATCAGGCGCGCGCTGCGCTCGCGGGCGGGCTCGTCCTCATCGCGATACGGAAAGTGCGTGTTGAACAGGTAAAAGCGGCGTTTGTCGCTGCGGCGCTCGAACAGCGCCCACGTGGCCATGCGTGGCAGTACATTGCCCCAGGTGATGCTGCCGGCGCGTTCGGGCGTGTCGGACAGCCAGAAGTTGCCCGACTCCACCACCTCCAGGACGCGCGCGTCCTAGAACACGCCCATGTGCTCGTCGCTGTCATCGCCGCGCCGGCCCTGGCCGAACCAGCGGTAGTCGGGCAACTGTTCGGCCAGAAAGGCCGCCTGTTCGCTCACCAGTTCCTGGGTGCCGAACACATCGGGATGCGTCTGTTTGATCAAGGCGACCATGGCAGCGCGACGCACCTGCCAGCGTTTGTCGCCATCGGTATCGGCCGGCACGCGCACGTTGAACGACATGACCCGCAGTGGCGCAGCCGGCGTGCCAGCCAGCGCGGGTAAGGCGATGCACAACAGTGCACCGATTGCCAGAAGGCAGCGCAGCACCTGCGCGATGGAGCGTGGCATGCAGGGAAATTCCTTGAAGAAGCAAGAGCGCCGAGTCTAGCCAGAGATGATGACCGCTGCGTCACGGCGACGATCGCCGATGCAGAGGAAATCGGCCGCTTGACGCCGTCGTGCATCGGCGTAGCATTTCACCAAGCCGGCGGACAGACCGCCAGCTCACCACTCAACCGTGAGGGATTCTCATGGCAACACCGTACGACTATCTCGTGTTTATCGGGCGTTTCGAGCCCTTTCATAACGGCCACGCCGCCGTCGCCCGCCACGCGCTGGGCAAGGCGAAAAAGCTCATCGTGCTGATCGGCTCGGCCGACACGCCCCGCACCATTCGCAACCCTTGGACCGTCGCCGAACGTGCGGTGATGATCGAATCTGCGCTGCCGGGCGAGAACGCGCGCTTGCTCGTGCGCCCGCTACGCGACCATCTGTACAACGAAAGCCTGTGGATCGCCGAAGTGCAGCGGCAGGTTGCCGAAGCGGTGCAAGCCGATGGCGGCACGCTGGATGCGAAGATCGGCCTGATCGGCATGGACAAGGATGCCAGCAGCTACTACCTGCGTGAGTTTCCGCAGTGGCCGCTGGAGGACGTGCAACACACCGCAACGCTGTCGGCCACCGAATTGCGCCGCTATCTGTTCGAAGCCGGCGACATCGGTTTCCACGGCGGGCTGTTGATGTTGCGTGGCAATGTGCCGGCGCCCGTCTACGACATGCTGGAGGCCTTCCGGCGCAACTCGCCCAGCTACGCGCAACTGGTGGCCGAATACCGTTTCATCGAGCAATACCGCGCCGCGTGGAAAGACGCGCCATATCCGCCGACATTCGTGACCACCGATGCGGTGGTGGTGCATTCGGGCCATGTGCTGCTGGTGCGGCGTCGCGCCGAACCGGGGAAGGGATTGTGGGCGTTGCCCGGCGGTTTCGTCGGCCAGGAGGAAGGGCTGCTGGATTGCTGCCTGCGCGAGTTGCGCGAGGAAACCCGGCTCAAGTTGCCGGTGCCGGTGCTCAAGGGCTCGTTGCGTGGCAAGCAGGTCTTCGATCATCCCGAGCGCAGTCAGCGCGGACGCACCATTACCCATGCATTCCATTTCGAGTTTCCGGCCGGGGAGTTGCCTGCGGTGCGCGGCGGCGACGATGCCGACAAGGCACGCTGGATTCCGATCGCCGAAGTGATGGCGATGGGCCCGCGCCTGTACGAAGACCACCTGCACATTCTTGAATTCTTCCTGGGCCGTGGCTGACGCGCAGACGACGACGTGCTGCCGCAATACCACCAGGGCGCACATGCCGTGACCGCTTGAACCGTGACCTCCCACCGGCGGACAGACCGCCGGTTCACTCGACGCGAAGGAGCTTCCGTCATGCATTACCTCGATAACCTGCTGCTCAACACCGATAGCTACAAGGCCAGCCACTGGCTGCAATATCCGCCCGGTACCGATGCCTCGTTTTTCTATGTCGAATCGCGCGGTGGGCTCTACGAGCAGACCGTGTTTTTCGGTCTGCAGTCGCTCCTGAAGGACGCGATCAACCGGCCGGTGACGCACGCCGACATCGACGATGCGAGAGACTTGCTGGCTGCGCATGGCGAGCCGTTCAACGAAGCCGGCTGGCGCGATATCGTGGACCGGCTTGGCGGGCAGTTACCGATCCGCATCCGCGCGGTGCCCGAGGGCGCCGTGGTGCCAACGCACAACGTGCTGATGACCATCGAGTCCACCGACGCCAAGGCGTTCTGGGTGCCGTCGTATCTGGAAACCTTGTTGCTGCGCGTGTGGTACCCGGTGACGGTGGCCACGGTGAGCTGGCAGGTGAAGCAGATCGTGCGCGACTACCTGGAGCGCACCAGCGACGATCCGGAAGGGCAGCTGCCTTTCAAACTGCACGATTTTGGCGCGCGTGGCGTGTCCAGTCTTGGCTCGGCCGCGTTGGGCGGTGCCGCGCATCTGGTGAACTTTCTCGGCACCGACACCTTGTCGGCATTGCTGCTGGCGCGTGCGCATTACCACACGCCGGTGGCCGGGTATTCGATTCCCGCTGCCGAGCACAGCACCATCACCAGCTGGGGGCGCGAGCGTGAGGTGGATGCGTATCGCAACATGATGAGGCAGTTCGCGCGCCCCGGTTCGATCGTGGCGGTGGTGTCGGACAGCTACGACATCTACCGTGCCATTTCCGAACATTGGGGTACCACCTTGCGCGAGGAAGTGATCGCCTCCGGCGCGACGGTGGTGATTCGTCCGGATTCGGGCGACCCGGTGGACGTGGTCGAGCAGTGCCTGCGGTTGCTGGACGAAGCGTTCGGCCATCAGCTCAATGGCAAGGGCTACAAGGTGCTCAACCATGTGCGGGTGATCCAGGGTGATGGCATCAACCCGACCTCGCTGCGCGCGATCCTGGAACGCATCACCGCCGCCGGCTATGCCGCCGACAATGTCGCCTTCGGGATGGGCGGTGCGTTGCTGCAGAAGGTGGACCGCGACACGCAGAAGTTTGCGTTGAAGTGCTCGGCGGTGCGCGTGGACGGACAGTGGGTCGATGTCTACAAGGACCCGATCACCGACCAGGGCAAGCAGAGCAAGCGCGGTCGCCTGACCTTGCTGCGCGATCGCCACGATGGCAGCTACCGCAGCGCGTTGCTCGATGAGGTCGACACCTACGCGGACAGCGAAGACGCGCTGGTCACGGTGTGGGAAAACGGCGTGTCGCAACAGGAGTGGACGCTGGAGCAGGTGCGCGCGCGTGCCAATGCCGCACGTCGCTGACGCGCGGCGCGCAGGGCTCGCCATGCACGCTTCCATCGACGACATCTCCTTGTTGCCTGCTTCGGCGCTGTTGGCGCGTCTGCGCGCCGCAGCACCCCACCTGCAGCGGCGCGTGCCGCTGCAGGACGAGGCCAGTCGCTGGCATACGCTGCGCATCGGCGCGCGCACGTATCGCGCGGCGCTGCCGATCACCTTTCCCCCGTATGCCTCGGTGCGGCCGTGTTCGGCGCGCTGCGGGTTCTGTTCGGAAAATCTGCGGCAGCACCGCGGCGGTCGTGCGGCAGCGACGTTGCGACCTGGGCCTGCCTATTTCCGGCAATTGAGCGCTGTCTTGCAGCTGCTGCGCGATGTGCCGCTGTCGTATTCGTTGTCGGGTCTGGAAATGACCGACGATGCGGCGTGGTTGCAAGCCTTGCTGCAGACGCTGGCAACCACGTCGAACGGCCCGCGCATCGAGCAGCGCGTGCTGTACAGCAATGGCGCCGGGCTGGCGCGTACGGACGGTGCGCAGCTGATCGATGCGCTGGTTGGCTTCGGGCTGTCGTGGGTCGAGCTGTCGCGTCACCATCGGTTGCAGGAGCGCAACGACGCGATCATGCGTTTCCGCCCGGATGAGCCCATCGCCGATGTGGCGACCTTCGTGCAGACGGCACGGCGGCTGGCAGCGCGGCTGCCGCTGCGATTGGTCTGCATCGTGCAGCGCGGTGGCGTGGACAATGCCGACGCCATTGCGCAGTACATCGCGTGGGCGCGCAGCTGTGGCGCCAGCCAGGTGATCTTTCGAGAATTGTCGCGGTTGGACGATGCCTATCGCAGCAACGGCACGTTGCGCTATATCGGCGAGCACCGTGTTGGTGTGGACACCTTGCTGGCCGAGTGCATGCAGCAGCCCTGGTGGTCGCGCTGGCAACCCGATGGCCTGACCGAAGGCTATTACTTCTGGAATGTGCGGCTGCGCGATCAGACGGGCCTGCAGGTGGTCTTCGAAAGCGCCGACTACGCCGCGATGCATGCGCGTCACGCGACCGGCGATCTGTACAAGCTGGTGTTCTTCGCCAACGGCCGTCTCTGTGCGGGCTGGGACCCGGATGCCGATGTGTTGTGGGAACCCACCGATGGATGAGTTCGATCAGCGCAGCTGGTGGACGCCGGCCCCGGACGATGCCGCCTGGGCGCTGCCAGACGATCTGCGCGCGGCCGACCCGCTTGGCGGGCGCGATTGTGGCTGGGTCAATCAGATGCGCCCGTTTGTGCGCCATTTCAGCCGGCCGGGCGAGCAGGTGTTCGACCCGTTCTGTGGCTTTGGCAGCAGCTTGCTGGCGGCCGCGCTGGAAGGCCGCAACGCGCATGGCATGGAAATCGATCCGGCACGCGCGCAGTTGGCACGTGCGCGTCTGCAGCGGTATGCGGTGGAGGCGCCGGTGGTGGTCGGCAGCCTGGCCGTCACCGCGCCGGCGGGGCCGATCGACCTGTGTCTGACCAACGTGCCGTATTTCGGCTGCCACTGGCGTGGCGACGTGCTGCCTGGGCAGCTTTACGCGAGCAGCGATTACGCCAGCTATCTGACCGGCATGCGTGCGGTCTTCCATGCGCTGCGCAAGCAGATGCGGCCCGACGGCGTGGGCGTGGCGATGGTGCAGAACGTGGTGGTCGGCGGCCGCGTGATCGCGCAGGCCTGGGATCTGGGCCGCATCCTGGCCAGCCTGTTCACCCTGCGCGAGGAGCGGGTGCTGTGCTATCGGCGTCCGGCCGCCGCGCTGGCGCATGCCGACGCACAGAGCAATCGCAGCCACGAATACGCGCTGATCTTTCAGCATTGTCGTGCCCGGCTGGATCTGCAGCAGGCCGCGCAATTGTTGCAGGCGGTGCAGGCACAGGGCCTGCCAGTGGTGGAGCATGGCAGCTACGCGCGCTGGCTGGCGTCGCCGACCCTGGTGCCCGACGGCCCGGCCGATCTGGACCTGATGCTGCGTGGCGAACAAGCGCTGTGGGACCGCCTTACCCTCTGGCTGCAGCAACAGGGCTTCGCGTTGAGCCTGTGGGGCGAACCGTGCCGTGCGCCGGTGGCACTGGCGGTGGTGCGTGCGCACCATTACCTGCGCGCCGAGCGCATCGGTGCCGATGGCCGCCGCCTGCAGATAGACCTGCAATTGCCAGTGGATGAACCGCCGTTGCCCTGACCCGGCAACGCGACGCCGCGCGCACATGGGTTGCCGCTATGCTCTGTGCCGGTTTTGGATGCCGGAATCTCCCTATGTCTTGTTCTTCCCTGATCGCGCGCGGCGCACTGCTTGGCGCGCTGGCAACCCTGGCTGGCTGCGGCGGCAGCAAGGGCGACACGATGCTGATGCGCGAGTCGTTCAATTCCGACGACACCTATTCGCGCAGCGTGGCGGCCAGTTCACCGCAAGCCTGCGAGGCGGCGCGGCGTGTGCTGTTGAGCCAGGGCTACGCCGTCACGCGCGCAGATGCCGCCGCGGTGGAAGGCAGCAAGAACTTCCAGCTCAAGGAAGCCGACCAGAGCGAACAACTCAATCTGCGCATTTCCTGCGCCAGCCAGGACGGCGGCAAGGCGCAGGTATTCGTCAGTGCGTTGCAGGACCGTTACGCACTGAAGAAGAGCTCCACCTCGGCCAGCGTGGGCGTAGGCGTGCTGGGCTCGTTGTCGTTGCCGGTCGGCAGCAGCGGCGATTCGCTGGTGCGCGTATCCAGTACCACGGTGCAGGATGCGGCGTTCTACAAGCGCTTTTTCGAACGCCTGAATTCGTATCTCCCCAAGGTCACCGAAGCAGTACCTGCTGCGGTGAGTGCAGCGCCTGCGCCCGCACCTGCACATGCGGCCACACCAGCGCCGACAGCCGCAGTTTCCGCAACGCCTGCAGCGAACGCGTCGACGCCCGCATCGCCTGCGCCCGCTGCAGCCGCTCCCACAGCGGTCGCGCAGCCGCCGGTTGCGCCATTGCCGGTCGAAGCGCAAGACCCCCCACCGACACCGGCGAAGGTGCCGCAAACCGAGCCCGCCACGCAGCCGTGATGGCGTGTTCACGCTTCGCTACAAAGCCTGAATAGCCAGGCGTGCGCTTCACGTTGTGTTCTCGAGCCAGCGGCCAGAGTGCGCCCATGTCTCGCCGAGCGGGCGAGAAACGTGGAGAACAACGATGAAGATGCGCACTTCCCTGCTGGGTATGTCCCTGATCGGCCTGATGGCGACGAGCACCTTCGCACAGGCTCAAAATTATTCGCATCAGCAGCGTTATACCGAAGCGGACGAAGGTCGCAGGTTCAATGACGGCACCCGCGTGCGCTGCCGCAATGTCGAAGTGCAAAAGAACTCGACCGACCCGAACCGCATCGGCGGGACGCTGGCCGGCGCTGCAATCGGTGGCCTGCTGGGCAACCAGGTTGGCGGCGGTAACGGCAAGAAGCTGGCGACCGTGGCAGGCGCCGTGGCGGGCGGTGCGGCAGGACGTACCATCCAGGGCAATCGTCAGCAGGCCAACGGCAATCGCCAAGTCGAGCGCGTCTGCGAACGTCGCTGAGTCCGGTGCAGTGGTTGGTCTGAATTGAATCCTGTGAGCCCCGGCCATGCCGGGGCTTTCTACGTTTGAGAGCGGCGTCGTGCGGACGATTCATTGCCTATGCCATCAATGAGTGTTGTGCGCGCGCAGCACAGTGCGTCATCGCGCTCACCAGCGGCGCCGATGCGGCCACGGCATGCGCGCCTGCGCCGACTTGCTGCGCTGGCATGTGCAAGTGGCTTGTTGGCGGGGCAGCTTCTGCAGGTCGCCGACGCTGCGCCGAGCCAGACCGCCCACGCCGCCAGCGCAGATTGCGTGGAAGCGCTGCTGCGACGGCTGGGATGGACCATCCATCGCGCCGCGGTGAGCGCGCCGTTGGTCCAGCGCGGCGCACCTTGCACGCGCGGCACGCTTGCGCAGGCGCAGTCCGCCGGCGACCTACAGCTGACGCTTCCGGCCGATTGGGACGCGCAACAGCGCGGCGCAGCGCTCACCGCCGTGCTGGACGACGCAGCCACGCACTGCGCCTATGCGTTCGAACTCGGTGCGGCCACCCTCCGCGCGGTAACGCACTTGCAGAACAACCCGCGCTACCGCTTCTCGGCGCTGCAGCTGGGCTGGGTCGGATTCGGCTGGCGTGGCGCAGCCGCGCAGGGCTGGAGCGGTTTTCGCAGTTTCGGTCGCGGGTATCAGCCGCGCGGCAGCAATGCGCAGGCGTTGGATGCGTTCTACCGTGGCCAGGTGCGTTCCGAGTGCGGCGTAGGCCGACAGGTGGCTCAGCTCGCTACCCAGCGCGAGCTATTCGGCGATGGCGGGTTCGATGAGGTATTTACGCCTGGCGAAGTGTCGATCGGCACGTTCCTGACCTTGCATAACACCGACAGCATCCTGCTCGGTGCGCATGCCGGCGAATTCTTCGCCGACGGCAAGGCGGTGAAAACCTCACAGCTCGGGCGGCAGGCGTTCGTCGGCGCACCAGGCTTCATCGCACATGTGTTCGATAAGTCCTACCTGGACGACATCCACAATCAGGCCGAAAACTTCGTGGTGGTGGATGTCAGCGATGCAGCCGCGCAGGCGCTGGCGCAGCATGGTGGCTTTGCGTACTACGACGCGCGCAACCGGCAGATCTGGGAGTTGGCCAAACAGTTGCGCGGGCCTGGCAAGCGCCGCTTCGAGCGCCTGCTTTACGAGCGCGATGCAGCGTTGCGCGCCACGCTCGACCCAGACCAGCAGGCACAGCTGCAGCAGCTGCAGACGCTGCTGGATGACCCGTTCTACCAAGGCTTTCTGGTCTATGTGCATCCCAAAGGCACCAAGCCGATCGGCTACCACGTGGCACGCCTGCTCGACCGTAATCCGCGCACGCCGTACGCCATCGATCTGACGTTGCACAATTTGCGCACCACCTTGTACTGGCGGTGGATCGACTGGCAGCTGCAGCAGTGCAGCGCCGCCACCGTCGCGGAACAATCCATTGAGAATTCCGCCACGCCGGCGTACGCCGAGCGTGGCACCCTGCACTGATCAGATCATGAGGAGCGATTATGGAACTGGGTATGGTGGGACTGGGCCGCATGGGCGCCAACATGGCCGAGCGCTTGGTCAATGGTGGGCATCGCGTGCATGGCTACGATCCGGGCGCGAACGCGCGCACCAGCGCGCAAGCCAAGGGCATCGTCACGGCCGATGCGCTGGCAGCGCTGGTGTCCGCACTGCCGAGCCCGCGCGTGGTGTGGTTGATGGTGCCGGCCGGCAAGATCGTCGATGACACGCTGGCGCAGCTGCTGCCCTTGCTGCAGGTCGGCGACATCGTCATCGATGGCGGCAATTCGTACTACAAGGATTCGCAGCGGCGTGCGGCATTGCTGCAGGCCAGCGGCATCGCGTTTGTCGACTGCGGCACCAGCGGTGGCATCTGGGGTCTGCAGGAAGGCTATAGCTTGATGGTGGGAGGCGACGAAGCGGCGGTGACTGCGTTGCATCCGATCCTGGCAACGCTCGCGCCGGCGCCGGACAAGGGCTGGGGACGGGTTGGCCCGAGCGGTGCCGGCCACTTCACCAAGATGGTCCACAACGGCATCGAATACGGAATGATGCAGGCCTATGCGGAAGGCTTCGCGCTGATGCAGCACAAGGCCGATTTTGCGCTGGATCTGCACCAGGTTGCCGAAATCTGGCGCGATGGCAGCGTGGTGCGTTCGTGGTTGCTGGATCTGACGGCCGATGCGTTGACGCATAACCCGACCATGGCCGGCATCGCGCCGTTCGTGGCCGATTCTGGCGAAGGCCGCTGGACGGTTGCCGAAGCGATCGATCTGGAAGTCTCGGCACCGGTCATCACGTTGTCGCTGATGGAGCGGCTGCGCTCGCGCGACAAGGATTCGTTTACCGACAAACTGCTCGCGGCGATGCGCAACCAGTTCGGCGGCCACGCGGTGATGACCACGACCTCGGCAGCGCCGACGATCGGTAGCAAGGACGCGTAAGGGCTGGGATGCGATGACGGTGCGCGCCGTCATCGCGGCGCGCACTGTTGGAAGTACAGAGTCCGCCCTGAACAATTCC
>NZ_JAGHWR010000074.1:0-49894 GCF_017746155.1 Xanthomonas sp. D-36-1 | reverse complement strand
GCCATGCCGGCGATGGCGTCGGGCGCGATGCCCGCCGTGCCCGTGGCAGGCACTGCCGCGACCACGCAGACGGATCAGCCGGCGGCCCTGCCGTGCCATGAGGCGATGCCTCGGCCGATTGCCATGCAGGTGCACGATAAGGCCACGCATGCGCACGCGCCCGACTGCTGCAAACTGGGCAGCTGCGACTGCCTGCAGCACTGCAGCCTCGCCTTGTTGACCTTGCCTGCCGTACCCGCGGGCCTGCTCGACCGCCCGGCGTTGCCGGCCACCTTGACCGAGGGGCGCAGCAGCCCGCTGCCCGACCAACCGGTACGACCTCCCATCGCCTGAGCGCCGACGGCCCTGCCTTGGCCGTCCTCGGCCCTGCGCGTGCTTGCGCGGGATCTCTTACGTTGTGCGCTGCGCCCATCTCTTGCCGATGGAGCGCGCAGGAGTTGTCATGTCTTTCGATCCCTCGTTTTCCCACGGCTCAACCGCCAGCGGCCTGAGCCGGCGCCGCTTCGTCCAGGGCCTGGCCCTGGGCGGTATCGCCGCCAGCGGCCTGTGGCGCAACGATGCGCGCGCCGCGGCCCAGGCGAACACGCCGGTGCTGCGCGGAAGCAGCCAGTCGCTGCAGATCGGCCGCCTGCCGGTCAACTTCACCGGGCGCCTCCGCTCTGCAATCACCGTCAACCAGAGCCTGCCGGCACCCACCCTGCGCTGGCGCGAGGGCGACACGGTGAGCGTGCGCGTGCGCAACGCGCTGACCGACCAACCCACGTCGGTGCATTGGCATGGCCTGTTGCTGCCGGCCAACATGGACGGTGTGCCGGGCATGAGTTTCGACGGCATCGCGCCGGGCCAGGAGTATCACTACCGCTTTGCGCTGCGCCAGTCCGGCACCTACTGGTACCACAGCCATTCGATGTTTCAGGAGCAGTCCGGCCTGTATGGCGCCATCGTCATCGACCCGCTGACGCCGCCGCCGTACCGGCACGATCGCGAACATTTGGTGCTGCTCTCGGACTGGACCGATCTGGATCCGGCCGCCCTGTTCCGCCGGCTCAAGCAGATGCCCAGCCACGACAACTACGCACAGCGCACCGTCGGCGATTTTCTCCGCGATGCGCGCGACGACGGCCTGCGCGCCACCCTGGCCGACCGCGGCATGTGGGGGCGCATGCGCATGACCCCGACCGACCTGTCCGATGTCAACGCCAACACCTACACCTACCTGCTCAACGGCGTGGCGCCGGCCGGCAACTGGACCGGCTTGTTCAAACCCGGCGAGAAGGTGCTGCTGCGTTTCATCAATGGCTCGTCGATGACCTACTTCGACATCCGTATCCCCGGCCTGCGCATGACCGTGGTGGCCACCGACGGGCAGTACGTGCATCCGGTCAGCGTGGACGAACTGCGCATTGCCGCGGCCGAAACCTTCGACGTGATTGTCGAGCCGCTCGGCCAGGATGCATTTACGTTATTCGCGCAGGACATGGGCCGCACCGGCTTCGCCTGCGGCACGCTGGCAGTGCAGCATGGTTTGCAGGCGCCGATTCCTGCGCTGGATCCGCGCGCCATCCTGACCATGCAGGACATGGGGCATGGCGATGGCATGGATCACGCGCTGCCCGCAATGCACGGCGCGCCCGGGATGCTGGCGGCGCATGGGATGCACACCACGCACTCGCATGACGATGCCAAGGCACACGACAAGGCGCCGCACCACTCTGCCAGCGAAACCGGCAACCAGCTGATCGACATGCGCAGCAATGCCACCGCACCGCGCCTGGACGACCCCGGCGTGGGCCTGCGCGACAACGGCCGCCGCGTGCTGTGCTACGCCGATCTGCATAGCGTGTTCGACGACCCGGATGGGCGCGAACCGGGCCGTGACATCGAGCTGCATCTGACCGGGCATATGGAAAAATTCGCATGGTCCTTCGATGGCATCGCATTCGCTTCCGCGCAACCCTTGCGTCTGCAATACGGCGAGCGCCTGCGCATCGTGCTGGTCAACGACACCATGATGCAGCACCCGATCCATCTACATGGCATGTGGAGCGACCTGGAAGATGCGCACGGCAACTTCCAGGTACGCAAGCACACCATCGACATGCCGCCCGGCACCCGTCGCACCTACCGCGTGCGTGCCGATGCGCTCGGCCGCTGGGCGTATCACTGCCATCTGCTGTACCACATGGAAGCGGGCATGATGCGCGAAGTGCGGGTGGAAGCATGAGCCGCTTTTGCATGCAGGCCTGGTTCGCGGCTGCGTTCTTGGCGAGCGCATCTGCGGTTGCGCAGGAGCATCGGCACGATGCGATGGAGGAGGTACCGCAGGACATGCAGGAGCATGCGCTGCAAGTGACCGATGGCGCACATGAGACCCCTGCATCATCTCAGGCCGCACCCATGGACCACGCTCACATGTCGCACGCTGAGATGGGCACCAATGCCATGGACCATGAACCGATGAAGCATGGATCCATGGACGATGCAGCCATCCACCACCAGGCGATGGATCACGCCTGGATGGATCACTCCAAGATGCACCACGCGCCGCCGACACACGCTGCACAAGCTCCTGCATCACCCACCGAGACACGCAGTCGCCCAAGCACCCCCATCCCCCCACCCACGGCGGACGACATCGCCGCTGCATTCGCACCATTGCACACGCATACGATGCACTCGGCAGGTATCAACCATTATGTCCTGCTCGATCGGCTGGAGGCTTCCAACACTGATCGCGGTAGCGGCCAGGCCTGGGAATCACGCGCATGGATCGGCGGCGACATCGACCGGCTCTGGCTGCGCAGCGAGGGCGAACGGCACGACGGGCGCACCGAATCCGCCTCGCTGGAAGCGTTCTATGGCCATGCCATTTCGCCGTGGTGGGATGTGCTTGTCGGCGCGCGCCAGGACATCGGCGCAGGCGAACATCGCAGCTGGGCGGCCTTCGGCGTGCAAGGACTGGCGCCCTACAAGTTCGAAACCGAAGCCACGCTGTATGTGGGGAATGGCAGCCGCGCGGCGCTGCGGCTGGAAGGCGAATACGAGGTACTGCTGACCAACCGGCTGATCCTGCAGCCGCGTGCGGAGGCCGACATCGCGCTTACCGACGACGACCGCCGCGGCATTGGCAGCGGCCTGGAACAGGTCGAACTTGGCTTGCGCCTGCGCTACGAGATCACCCGCCGCTTCGCCCCGTACATCGGCTGGGTACACAGCCGCAGCTTCGGCGATAGCGCACAGCGCGCGGCGATGGACGATGCCCCTGCGCGCGACAGCCGCTTTGTTGCCGGAGTGCGCGTTTGGTTTTGAGGCAGGTGGTACCGCGGTTGGCCCTCTCCATTAACGCTCGCGCATTCCACCCGCTGCCAGTCGGCCATGACACGCCGACAACCCTGCCCTGGCTAACATCGCCCATCCGTGCAACACGCCGCACACTCACAATCCACACCAGGAGACCGCCATGCCTTTGAACGATCTGCAACACGTGCCAGGCGCCAGTGCCGCGCCCGCCGAAACGCACGGCTTCGTGTTCAACCACACCATGCTGCGCGTCAAGGATGCAACGCAGTCACTGGATTTCTACACGCGTGTCCTGGGCTTCCGCCTGCTCGACGCACGCGATTTTGCCGACGCAAGATTCAGCCTGTATTTTCTCGCGCTGCTACCCGAAGGCGCCGCCATTCCCGATGACGACGCCCAGCGTCGCCTGTGGATGGCAGGTATCCCCGGCGTGCTCGAACTCACCCATAACCATGGCACCGAAACCCAGGATGGCCCGGTCTATCACGACGGCAACAGCGAGCCGCGCGGCTTCGGCCATCTCTGTATCTCGGTGCCGGATATCCATGCCGCCTGCGCACGTTTCGACAGCCTCAACGTGCCATACCAAAAACGCCTGGAAGACGGCCGCATGAAGCACCTGGCCTTCATCAAGGACCCGGATGGTTACTGGGTGGAGATCATTTCCAATACGCCGTTGGCGTAAGTCCAACGCTCAGCGGCAAGCTGGCGCGTCAGCGGGGACGGGAATGGCAACCAGCGGATGCCCAGGCCGAACGCGACGCGTCCCTTGCTTCGAAGCCCCGCCCCGCAACCACGCGCGGTAACTGCCAGGGCCGGTGCAACGACTGGACACAACGGCGGGCTGGAGTAGACTTTCGCCGCCCTCCGCAATGGATGCACCCAATGCTCGTCAGGAAGATTTCACTGGTCCTTGCGTTAGCAACGATCGCCGCCTGCACACAGGCGACACCGGACGCCACCGCTCCGAAGACGGCCGCAGCTGCGGCCGGCACTCCTACAAACCCGTCAGAAAAGGATGCATCTCCCATGCAGGACGCAACCCAGGGATCGACCCAGCAACTGCAGCCGCCGCGGGCCGACAGCGTGCTGTATTTCATCAGCAACGTGGACGGCGATGGCGCAACCTCGTACGAGGTCGCCAATGGCAGCTGGATTCATTATTGGTACGGCTTTCAGTTCGAACTCGGTGGTACGCGGTATTACACCGGCTTCGCCTGGGAAACGCCCGAGCGCTTCGGCGCAGAAAGCCAAGACCACTCTCCTGCGCCCGGCACCAAGGTGACGCTGGCCCATGCCACCTTCGTGACCAGCGAACCGGGGAGCAAAACGCCGTGGAAGCTGCTTGGCGCAGAGCCCTACATCGGCGAATTCGGCGGCATGGAACAGGGCAACACCGTCGACACCACGCGTCAACCACAGACCTTTGTCACCGACGACAGCAGGCTGGTGCTGGCCGTGCCGACGTGGAGCCTGCAGTCGGGTGTGCGCATCCTTTCCTACGACGCACTCGTGTTCAACCCGAAAGAAACCGATAACGTCAACGACAAGCATTGGACCTATATCGGCAACATTCCCGCGGGTGAGGACAACAGCGCCAACTGTGGCGAAGATGCGCCCGGGAAGATTGCCTGCGTCAAGAACAGCAGCACGCTTGCGTTCGTGAAGCAGCCCGGCCTGCCCGCGTTGCGGGTAACCGTCTCTGCCGATCCGCCGACGAGCGGGGGTGACGCGACGGTTGAATATCGCTACGATGCGGCCAGCAAATCGTATTTGCCGACCCCTTGATACAGGACCAAAGGAATTGGTTCGGGCGGCGTACCGCTGCAGCCGCGTGGCTGCAGCACTCAATCAAGGACCTTGAGCGATGCCGACGAACTACTCACGAGCCCAAGTGCTCGACATCATCGAACGCGAAGCGGCCGAGCGGAATATTCCGCGTGACGACTTCCTGCGTTTTGCCCACGTAGAGACTGGCGGCGCCTTCGACGAGTTGGCCAGCCGCGGCCCCGGTGGTGCGAAAGGACTGTTCCAGTTCACTCCGCCAACCGCCCAGCAGTACGGTATCGCCGGACGCGAGCTGGACGCGGTGGTCAACACCGACGCAGCAGCGCGACTGTATCTGGATAACCGGACGAGCCTGGTCAATCGGCACGAACGCGATGGGCGGCCCTACCTGTCGGGCAAGCCGGAGCCCGATGGCCTGGATATGTACCTGGCCCACCAGCAAGGCGCCGGTGGCTACCGCTCTCTGCAGACCGCGATCGCCACGGGATCTTTTGGCCTGGAAAGCACACGCGCCAATATTCTCAACAATGTCGGCGAGAAAGAGCTGAAGTCGTTGACCGGCGTGGATTCGGCAACGTTCCGGCGCATGTCCGACAAGGATATGGCGCAGACGTTTGTGCAGTACTGGGATACGAAGATGGACCGTATCCGTATTCCCGAAAAAGGCATCGAGCCCATTTCGGCCACGCAGCAGGCACCGTCGCACGCTGCGCCAGCGCACGCCGCGCCTGCCCAGCCGGAAAAACCCGCAGCGCACGGCATCGCGCTTCACGCGGCCTACGACCTCACCAATAAATACGACCACGTCAAATACGGCCTGGGCGCGAAAGATCCCGACAAAGGCAGGGTCGATTGTTCTGGCTGGGTGGTCGAGATGCAGAACGCGACCATGGACGAGATCAACAAGGGCGCCGGCAAGGCCATCTTCACCAAGGACGAAAAGTTCAGCCCTGGTTTCGACAGCGCGTCCGAACTGCTGCGCAAGGCCGAGCTGCGCTCCGGCGTGCTGATCCAAGGCAAGGACGTGACCGCCCAGAACCTCAAAGAAGGCATGATCATCGGCGAGGACAATGGCCCGCAGAGTTGGGACAAGGGGCGTTACAAGGGCATCGACCACATCACGATGGTGGTGCGCGACCCCAAGGATGGCCAGCTCAAGATCAGCCAATCCCGTGGCGGCGAGGGTGTTGAGCTCAGTTCGCTGGATTCCTACCTCGAGCGCAAGCACGCCAAGGGCGTCAAGCTGTATGCGAGCGACCCGCTGTCTGAGGCGCGCGACCTGCTGCAGGAGCGCAACCAGAACAAGCAGCAATCCCACCCAGCGTCCGAGCACAAACCCAGCCAGGCACACGCCGCCGCAGATGCGCCGAGTGTCCTGCGCGACAATGCGCGCGGTGCAGAAGTGCGCACATTGCAGCAGACGCTGCAGCAACTGGGTTACAAGGACGCAGGCGGCAACGAACTCAAGGCTGACGGTGCCTATGGCCAACGGACCAGCGACGCGGTCAAGGCATTCCAGCGTGCGCATGGGCTGCAGGACGATGGCGTGGTGGGCCGCGATACGCAGGCTGCATTGAAGCAGGCGGAAAAGACGCCACTGCTCTCGGAGAAAACCAACCCCGACCACCCGCTGTTCAATCAGGCGGTCAACAAGCTGGAACAGCTCGGTCCCAATGCCTTCGCCAATCGGCAGCAGTTGGTAAACGCGGCCGGCCACATGACCTTCGAAGCCAAGGTCAGCGGCATGCAGCGCATCGACATGGTGGCGCAAAGCAAGGATGGCAACGGACTGTTTGCCGTGCAGGGTCAGCCAACCGACCCGGCGCATCAGCGGATCTACACCGAAAAGGCAACCGCTGCGGAACGTCTGCTGGAGCAAAGCAGCAATGCGGTGCGGCAGGAAGCGCAGACGCAGACGCAGGTTCAAGATCAGCACGAGCAACAACGTAGCCAGGCGCGTAGCGTCGGTTGATCTTCGTGCAATAGTCACACAGAAGGGGCACCGATCGATGGATCGGCGCCCCTTCGGGTTTACGCCTGCATTACGCGTTCTTTCGAATCACGTCGGGCGACGGATATCCGGCGCCAACAGGGCTGATCCGTCAGTTGGACGTCGCAACAGCCGCTCTGTCAGGGAACCACTGCGGCAACTGCTCGGCGAATTTCGCTGCGCATTCGTCGCTGTAGGCCTGTGCTGCTTGCTTGACCAATGCGTAATCGTTGGCTTCCCATTCCTCCAGCGAGGCAGTGCGCGGTGTCGGCGCACAGTCCAGACTGACCGGGCTCGCCTTGCGCTTCAAAAAGCCGCTGCGTTCTCCACCGATCGTCACTGCGTAGCGCAGTTCGTAAGGCGACTTGGTATCGGCCAGGCTCTGATAGACCAGCAGCCAGTCCGACATCAGCACCTGCAACGGAAACGGATCTACCGGCACGGCCCCCGGATGCCCGGTGAAGTAGGTCTTCAAATGCGCGTTGACCGCATCGCGCTGCAATTGATAGCCAGGATTCCCCAGGCCTTCCATCTTTTCGCCTTTCAGCTGATCCTTTCCGAAGGCAGAGACCGCAACACCGCGCGCAAACAGGCTGGTCGCGATTTGCAAGCCGACGACCATCCCGGTATGTCCGCGGCGGACGACACGTAACATCTCGTCGCCGTTGGGCAAGCCGTTCGAGCCTACGCGCATGCTGGAATGCAAGGGGAGTTGCAAGGCCCAATCTGCCGAGGGGGTCATGACAGCGCCTGCATCGGACTGCAGACTTGGTTGCGGATCTGTTGCGGCAACTGCCACAGTGCCTGCAACTGCAGCAGCCGCATACGCAGTTGCCGCGGAGAAATCCCCGCTTGCAAACGCAGGCGCCACGGCAGTGGCCTCGGTCATGCGCGCAGGGGTACAGAATGTGCCAGCCGCCCGCATCTGTGCTTCATGGAAGCCAATACCGTTGATCTGATGCACGACGGCATCCTTGCCGTACTGTTCCACCAGCTTGCCGATCAATGCATCGGAGGGCGATTGCTGTGCACAGACCTTGGCGGCTGCGATGCGCGACCAGGCGAACTGCAGCGCAGGATCCCAGCCCATCGCATCTTCGCCCACGAATCCGTGGTCGTAGTGATACGCATAAATGGCAGGGTCGATCTCCTGCAGCGTCATTCCGCCCTGGCCGGCATAGCCCAGCGGCACGTCTTGCGCAACGGCAAGCCCCGGCAGTGCCAATAGCACCGCCGCGATACACGTCTTCATGAATCCCTGTCCCTATGGATAAGTACGCCGCGCTGCATGTCCCCCATGCAGCGCGACCAATGCGTCACCGCTCGCACACGACGGCTTCCAACCTGCAGGACGCTGATCGACGGGTAATGGCACAACGCACCCGGCCGATCGTCCTGCAGGGATAGTGTGCCCGCACACGGCAGCCATCGCAGTCGGGGCGGTCCCCACGCATGTGTGGGGACCGCCCCTTACATGCTCACTGCTTAGGCATGCAAGATTCCGCCTGGGCCTGGTTGCCAATCGCGTGGCGTGCGCAATGCGGCCAATACGCGCACCAGCTCGCGATAGCTCTGGGCCAGTTGCGCGAACAGACCTGCATCGCTGCAGCGGGTATCGGCCACTTCGGAATACGCGCCCCTGCCCAGGTCGATGAAGTAATCCACACTGAGGCGCCGGCGTTGCGCCACGCCGGGAAACAGGCCTGCAATCAACAGGCAGCCGTCGCCCACATCGCGCAGCGCGTCGGCCCGCACGCTACCGATCTGGTCCTGCGCATGCAGCCATGCCAGCGCCTGTGTGCGCGAAAGCAGATGCGCATCGCGCTGGAAGCGCAGCAACACGAACACCAGATAGTGCTCGCGCGATTCGTCCAGCGGACGTGCAATCCGCTGCCCCGCCTCGCGCACCAACGCCTGCCACAATTCGGCCGGCGCCCCCTGTTTGAAAGACTCGTGCATACGTCCTCCTGCGTGGTGTGGACCCTCGCCAGGAGCTTATGCATAACTTGGGCCACTGCGTTGGCAGAGGCTGTGGTGGAGCGCTAAGGACGGCCGCTGGCAGTGCTGCCGCGCGTTTGACGGACGGATACGCTCGCTTCCTGGAAGCGGCATGCGCCACGTGCAAAGGCAGAGTTGTCGGCGACCGCTTCGCGAGGAGCTGCACCTCGCACGTTGCGCGTTAGCGCGGCGAGCACGACGTCGCGCGCAATCGTCATCCTGCCGCCTATCAGCGACAGAGCCGAACATGCACTGCGTGCATGCACCGACTGCACGCAACTGGCAGTGCGCGCAGACGACACCGCGGCAGCGCTTATTCCACCGTCACCGACTTGGCCAGATTGCGCGGCTTGTCCACATCGGTGCCGCGTGCCAGGGCGGTGTGGTAAGCCAGCAGCTGCACCGGGATGGTGTGGATCACCGGCGACAGCGCGCCGGCATGGCGTGGGGTGCGGATGACATGCACACCTTCGGAGTCGCTGAAGTGGCTGTCCTGGTCGGCAAACACGAACAGCTCGCCGCCGCGTGCGCGCACTTCCTGCATGTTGGACTTGACCTTCTCCAGCAGGCGGTCGTTCGGTGCGATCACCACCACCGGCATCGCCGCATCCACCAGCGCCAGCGGGCCGTGCTTCAACTCGCCGGCCGGGTACGCTTCGGCGTGGACATAGGAGATTTCCTTGAGCTTGAGCGCGCCCTCCAATGCAATCGGGTAATGCAGGCCGCGACCGAGGAACAGCGCATTCTCCTTCGACGAGAATCGTTCGGCCCAGGCCATGATCTGCGGTTCCAGATTCAATGCATGCTGCACGCTGCCGGGCAAAAAGCGCAGCTGCTCCAGATACTCGGCTTCTTCGGCGTCACTGACGCGGCACTGCAACTTTCCCAGCACCATGGTGAGCTGGAACAACACCGCCAGCTGGGTGGTAAAGGCCTTGGTCGAGGCCACGCCGATCTCGGCGCCGGCACGTGTATAACAGACCAATTCGCTGGCGCGCGGGATCGCACTTTCCGGCACGTTGCAGATCGACAGCGTGTGCAAATGCCCGAGCGATTTGGCGTATTTCAGCGCTTCCATCGTGTCCAGCGTTTCGCCGGACTGGGAGATGGTCACGATCAGATGCTTCGGGTTGGCATAGGCGGCGCGGTAGCGATATTCGCTGGCGATCTCCACGCTGCATGGCAGCCCGGCAATGGCTTCGATCCAGTAACGGGCGGTCATGCCGGCGTAGTAGCTGGTGCCGCAGGCCAGGATCTGCACGCCTTCGATGTCGCGCAGCACCGCTTCTGCGTTGGCGCCGAACAGCGATGCCGGGAAACCCTTGGCATCGATCGCCGCCTCGATGGTGTCGGCCAAGGCGCGCGGCTGCTCGTGGATTTCCTTCT
Source organism: Xanthomonas sp. D-36-1 (assembly GCF_017746155.1). NCBI lineage: Bacteria > Pseudomonadati > Pseudomonadota > Gammaproteobacteria > Lysobacterales > Lysobacteraceae > Xanthomonas > Xanthomonas sp. D-36-1. The sequence goes on along the minus strand of NZ_JAGHWR010000074.1, from coordinate 39,432 downwards.
GCATGAAATGGCGGAACGGGCCCAGTTCCAGCGAGGCCAGCGATACGTCCGACAGGTGCAGCGGGCGCTCCACCGGCGCATCGTTGCCGTCGAAGATGCGCACGCCATCGCGGCGCAGTTCGGCGGTATCGCCTTCTTCGAGAAAGATCACCTGGCGTGTGGCCTGCACGATGGCCGAGACATCGGAGGCGACGAAGTTCTCGCCCTCGCCTACCCCGATCAGCAACGGGCAGCCCATGCGCGCGCAGACGAAGCGTTCCGGTTCGGCCTGGCTCATCACCGCCAGCGCATAGGCACCGGTCAGTTCCTTGACGGTGCGCTGCAGCGCGGTGAGCAGGTCGCCGGCGCTGCCCAGATGGTGATGGATCAGATGCGCGATGACCTCGGTGTCGGTCTGCGACTCGAAGGTGTAGCCGAGCGCGCGCAGTTTTTCGCGCTGCGCTTCGTGGTTTTCGATGATGCCGTTATGCACCAGCGCCACGCCGGCGCTGATGTGCGGGTGCGCGTTGGCCTCGGTCACCCCGCCATGGGTGGCCCAGCGCGTATGGCCGATGCCCAGGGTGGCGCCGAGCTGTTCGGCCTGCGCGGCCTGCGCCATCTCGGCCACCCGCCCGGTGCGACGCACCCGGCGCACCTGCGCGCCGTCGAGCACTGCAATGCCGGAGGAATCGTAGCCGCGGTATTCCAGGCGCTTGAGTCCCTCGATCAGGACCGGGACCACATCGCGCCCGGCGATCGCTCCGACAATGCCGCACATAGGACAGCTCTCGCAAAAGAAGTCGGACATTTTAGCGTGTCCGCTCTTGTCCGCTGCATGACCGTGCCCGGACCGCGTGTCCGCCACCAGTGTCCGCGGACACTGCGGACACTGGCCATCACGCCATAAAACCCATCTCTTTCAACGACTTGAACGTTGGCACAGGTCCTGCTTTATCGCAGTGACGCCACCGAGCCAGCCGATCATGATTCGCGACACTTCTGCCCAGGACCAGGTTCTCCGTACACCCGCCCAGCGCGCGCCGTGGCGCCGTTGGCTGTGGCCCGGCCTCGCCGCGGTGGCAGTGCTGGCCGGCATCGGCTGGGCCGTGACTGCGTGGAGCGCCGGCAGCCGCTCGTTCGACGCCAGCCGGGTGCGCATCGCCACCGTCACCCAGGGCGACCTGGTGCGCGACATCGCCGCCGACGGCCGCGTGATCGCTGCCAACAGCCCGGTGCTGTACGCCATCTCGGCCGGCACGGTGACGCTGAGCGTGGTGGCCGGCGACGTGGTCAAGCAGGGCCAGGAACTGGCGCGCATCGACAGCCCCGAGTTGCGCAGCAAGCTGGCGCAGGAACAGGCCACCCTGGCCGGGCTGGAAGCCGAGTCCAGCCGCGCGGCCCTGGATGCCACCCTGGCGCGTGCCAACGCCAGCAAGCTCACCGACCAGGCCCGGATCGACAAGCAGGCCGCCGCGCGCGACCTGGAGCGCTACCAGCGCGGCTACGACGGAGGCGCCGTGCCGCAGGTGGAACTGGCCAAGGCGCAGGACACCTTGAAGAAGACCGATATCGACCTGCAGCATGCCCAGCGCGATGCCGCGTTGAAGAGTCAGGGCGCGGACCTGGATTCGCGCAACAAGCGCCTGCTGGCGGACCGCCAACGCGCAGTGGTGGCCGAAGTGCAGCGCCAGGTGGACGCGCTCACGCTGCGTTCGCCCTTCGATGGCCAGGTCGGCCAGGTGCAGGCCGTGCAGCACACCCAGGTCGCTGCGAACGCGCCGATTCTGGGCGTGGTGGATCTGTCCAAGTTCGAAGTGGAGATCAAGGTGCCGGAGAGTTTCGCGCGCGATCTGGCGATCGGCATGCCGGCCCAGCTCACCAGCGGCAGCGGCGAACCGTTCGCGGGCGCCGTCTCGGCGGTGTCGCCGGAAGTGGTCAACGGCGAAGTCACCGCGCGCATCCGCTTCACCGACAAGCAGCCGCCGGGCCTGCGCCAGAGCCAGCGCATGAGCGCACGCGTGCTGATGGACACGCGCCGCAACGTGCTCAAGGTCGAACGCGGCCCGTTCGTCGAACAATCCGGCGGCAGCTATGCCTATGTGATGGATGGCACCACGGCGGTGCGCCGCCCCGTGCACATGGGCGTCAGCAGCCTGGGCGAAGTGCAGGTGCTCTCCGGGCTACAGGTCGGCGACCGCGTGGTGGTCTCCGGCGCAGACAACTTCGGCGACGCGCCCCGCGTCACCGTCCACTGATTCGATCGTTCCCACTTCTCGCACACTCTCTTCGCAAAGGAATCGGCAATGCTCAAGATGCAAGCGGTCTCCAAGGTCTTCCGCACCGAACAGGTGGAAACGCATGCGCTGCGGTCGCTGGACCTGCATGTGCGCGAAGGCGAGTTCGTCGCGGTCACCGGCCCCTCCGGCTCGGGCAAGACCACCTTCCTCAACCTGGCCGGGCTGCTGGAAACCTTCACCAGCGGGCAGTATTTGCTCGACGGCGAAGACGTCAGCCATCTGTCCGACGATGCGCGTTCGCGCCTGCGCAACCGGAAGATCGGTTTCATCTTCCAGGGCTTCAACCTGATTCCCGACCTCAACCTGTTCGACAACGTCGATGTGCCGCTGCGCTATCGCGGCATGGCGGCAGCCGATCGCAAGCAGCGCATCGAAGAGGCACTGACCAAGGTCGGCCTGGGCTCGCGCCTGAAGCATTACCCCACCGAACTGTCTGGTGGCCAGCAGCAGCGTGCTGCGATTGCGCGCGCGCTGGCCGGTAGTCCACGTCTGCTGCTGGCCGACGAACCCACCGGCAACCTCGACTCGCAAATGGCGCGCGGGGTGATGGAACTGCTGGAAGAGATCAACAGCCAGGGCACCACCATCGTCATGGTCACCCACGACCCGGAACTGGCCGCACGCGCGCAGCGCAACGTGCATATCGTCGACGGCCAAGCCACCGACCTGGAACGCAATCCCAGCCTGATGCGCACGCCTGCGGCCGTTGCAACCCTGGCCGACTAAGGAGCCCACCCATGTTCGGCTATTACTTCACTCTGGCGGTGCGCAGCTTCCGCCGCAACAAGGTGCTTACCGCACTGATGGTGCTGGCCATCGCGCTTGGCATTGGCGCCAGCATGACCACGCTGACGGTGTTCTATGTGTTGTCGGGCGACCCGATTCCGCAGAAGAGCGATCGGTTGTTCAATGTATTGGTCGACCCGCAGCCGAAGGCCGGTTTTCAGCCAGGCGAAGAACCGGACGATCAAGTGACCCGCTTCGATGCCGAGGCATTGCTGCGTGAGAAACGCGGCAAGCGGCAGGCCATGATGACCGGCGGCAACCTGGCGATCGAACCGGAAAAGAGCGGGCTGAGCGCCTTCAAGTCGGAAGCGCGCTACACCTCGGCCGATTTCTTTCCGATGTTCGAGCCGCCCTTCCTGTATGGACAGGCTTGGTCGCACAACAGCGACGACCGCCACGAACGTGTCGTGGTCATTACCAGGACGCTCAACGACAAACTGTTCGACGGCGGCAACAGCGTGGGCCGCGAACTACGCTTGAACAAGAACACCTTCCGCATCGTCGGCGTGCTCGACACCTGGCAGGTCAATCCGCGCTTCTACGACCTCACCGACAGCTACGGCTCCGACGAACAGCTCTATCTGCCTTTCTCGGCGGCGATGGATCTGAAGATGGATCACTACGGCAGCACCAACTGCTTCGGCGAAGTCGAAACCGGCGATACCACCGCGCTCAACGCGCCCTGCACCTGGGTGCAGTACTGGGTGGAGCTGGACAGTGCCTCGCAGGTCGGCGACTACAAGGCCTATCTGGATAACTACTCCAACCAGCAACGCGCCGCCGGACGCTTCGAACGCCCCAACAACGTCCGCATGCGCAACGTGATGGAATGGCTGGACCACAACAAGGTGGTGCCGAGCGACGTGCGCCTGCAGCTCTGGCTGGCGATGGGCTTCCTGCTGGTCTGACTGCTCAATACCGTGGGCCTGTTGCTGGCAAAGTTCCTGCGCCGCAGCGGCGAGATTGGCGTACGCCGCGCCCTGGGCGCATCGCGCGGTGCCATCTTCGCGCAATGCCTGGTGGAAGCCGGGACGGTGGGGTTGGCCGGCGGCATCGCCGGACTGGGACTGGCGTGGCTGGGACTGTGGGCGGTCCGCCAGCAGCCGGTGCCCTACGCCAAGCTCGCTCACCTGGATCCGAAGATGCTGCTGCTGACATTCGTGCTGGCGCTGGTCGCCAGCGTCATGGCCGGCCTGCTGCCATCGTGGCGCGCCATCCAGGTCGCACCGGCGCTGCAGCTCAAATCGTCCTGACCCTCACGCCCGCCGCGGCGCGGCGGGCACGGTCCCTCATCGAAGGTTATTGCCCATGGACATCCGTCCTATCGTTTCCACGCTGCGCCGCCACAAGACGGCATCGGCACTGATCGTGCTCGAGATCGCCCTGGCCTGCGCGATCGTTTGCAACGCGCTGTTTCTGATCGGCAACCGCATCGAGACCTTGCAGCGCATCAGCGGCCTCGCCGAATCGGAACTGGTCAGCATCCGCCTGGGCGGCATCGGCACCCAGGTCAACGCCGATGCGCGCACCCGCGAGGATCTGGCGGCACTGCGCGGCATTCCCGGCGTGCGCGGCGCGATCATCACCAACCAGGTTCCTTTCGTGAACTCCTCCTCTAACACCGGCCTGACGTTGACCCCGGATCAGGAGCGCTCCACCCTCAATGCCGCGCAATATCTGGTCAGCGAAGGCGCCGTGGGCATCATGGGGTTGCAGCTGGTGGCCGGGCGCGATTTCAACAAGGACGAATACATCAGCCTGGAAACGGCGGACAACGACAAGAGCGTGCGCGCGAAGGGATCGTCGCTCATCGTCACCCAGGCGACGGCCGACAAACTGTTTCCCGATCACAGCGCGCTGGGCAAGACCGTGTATTCGGGCGATATCCCGCTGCGCATTGTCGGCATCGTGCAGACCCTGGTGCGCCCCAACAACGTCAACGGCATCGACAAGATCAATTATTCGATGCTGCTGCCGATCCGCGCTCCCTACACCGATGGCCAGTACCTGCTACGCGTCGGCGACCCGGCGCAGCGGCAGGAAGTCCTGCAAGCGGCGGTGAGCGCGCTGATGAAGCTGGACAGCAGCCGACTGGTGCTGAAACAGGAAACCTATTCCGAGATCCGCGACAAGTACTTCCGCAACGACCGCGCGATGATCTGGTTGCTGGGCGCGGTCTGTGTCGCGCTGCTGGTGGTCACCGCGCTGGGCATCGTGGGCCTGGCCAGCTTCTGGGTGCAGCAGCGCACCAAGCAGATCGGTATCCGCCGCGCGCTGGGCGCCACCCGCGTGCAGATCCTGCGCTACTTCCAGATCGAGAATTTCCTGCTCGCCTCGCTCGGCATCGTGCTCGGCATGCTGATGGCGTACTCGATCAACGTGTGGTTGATGGCGCGCTACGAACTGCCGCGCCTGCCGGCGGTCTACCTGCCGATCGGTGCAGTGCTGCTGTGGGTGCTAGGCCAGCTGGCGGTGTTCTGGCCGGCACGCCGCGCCGCCGCCGTGCCGCCGGCGGTCGCCACCCGCAGCGCATAGGCAGGCAAACGCATTATCGCCATCGACAAACTTCCTGGACTACCATCGATGAAGAACAACCGAGCCCTTCTGTTCGCCGCCCTGTCCCTGCTCTCCCTGCCGGCCCTGGCCGAGACACCGGTCACCGCTGCCGATCTCCAAGCCACCATCGCCACCCTGGACCAGGAGGTCTTCGACAGCTTCAACCGCTGCGCCGACCCGGCGCAGCTGGAAAAGCATGCCAGCTATTTCGATCCGCACGTCGAGTTCTATCACGACACCGGCGGGGTCACATGGAACCGCGAGGACATGCTGGCGAACACCCGCAAGTACGCGTGCGGGCACTACACCCGAGAATTGATCCCCGGCAGCCTGAAGGTCTACCCGGTTCGGGATTTCGGCGCGATCGCGCAAGGCCAGCACCGCTTCTGCGATCGGGCGACCGGCAAGTGCGAAGGCGCGGCCGACTTCCTGATGATCTGGCACCTGCATTCGGGGCAGTGGATCATCACCCGCGTACTGAGCTACGCCCACCGCGCCGTAGCGGGCAGCTAGCCGCTACGATGGCATCCCATCCAACCTGATCCGCCATGTCCCAGATCCTGATCATCGACGACAACACGGCCGTGGCCACTGCGCTGGAGGTGCTGTTTTCGTTGCACGACATCGAGGCGCGGCATGCGCATTCGCCGCAGGCCGGGCTGGCGCTGCTGGACGAGCAGGCGTTCGATCTGGTGATCCAGGACATGAACTTCACCGCCGATACCACTTCCGGCGAAGAAGGCGAGGCGCTGTTTGCCCAACTGCGTCAGCGTCATCCGGACCTGCCCGTGATCCTGCTCACCGCCTGGACGCATCTGGGCAGCGCGGTGGGCCTGGTCAAGGCCGGCGCGGCCGACTACATCGCCAAACCCTGGGACGACACCAAGCTGCTGACCACGGTCAACAACCTGCTGGAACTGTCCGAAGCACGCCGCGAGCTGGAACGTCGGCGCGAACGCGAACGGCGCGGCCGCGAGCAGCTGACCCAGCGCTACGACCTGCGCGGCGCGGTGTTCGCCGACCCTGCCAGCGAGCGCGCGATCGCGCTGGCCTGTCAGGTCGCACGCTCGGACTTGCCGGTGCTGATCACCGGCCCCAACGGCAGCGGCAAGGAAAAGATTGCCGAGATCATCCAGGCCAATTCGGCCACCAAACACGGCCCGTTCATTGCACTCAACTGCGGCGCCTTGCCAGGCGAATTGATCGAAGCCGAATTATTCGGTGCCGAAGCCGGCGCCTACACCGGCGCCAACAAGGCGCGCGAAGGCAAGTTCGAAGCGGCCGACGGCGGCACGCTGTTTCTCGACGAGATCGGCAACCTGCCGTTGGCGGGGCAGATGAAGTTGCTGCGCGTGCTGGAAACCGGCCGTTACGAGCGGCTGGGGTCCAACCGCGAACGCCACGCCAAGGTGCGCGTGATCAGCGCCACCAATGCCGATCTTCCGGCGATGATCCGCGACGGCAGTTTTCGCGAGGATCTGTATTACCGGCTCAACACGGTGGAAATCGCACTGCCTGCACTGGCCGAACGCCCCGGCGATATCGGCCCGCTGGCCGAGCACTTCCTTGCCGGCGAAAGGCCGCTGTCCGCGCAGGCGCGCGATGCATTGCAACGGCATGCCTGGCCCGGCAACGTACGCGAGCTGCGCAATGTGCTGCAACGCGCCGCCTTGCTCGCGCAGGGTGCACGCATCGAAGCGGGCGATCTGAATCTGCCACGTGCACCCGCCCCACGGCCGGTGGCGCCGGCTGCAGGCGAGCCGGATCGCGCGCGTATCGAACAGGCGCTGGCACGCGCGCAAGGTGTGATCGCACAAGCCGCCGCCGAGCTGGGGTTGAGCCGCCAGGCGCTGTATCGGCGCATGGACCGCTACGGCATCACCTCGGAATGAACTTTCGTATGCGGAACCGTTCTTTCACGTTCTCGCTGTTTTTACGCTTGCTGCCGGTGCTCGCGCTGGCAGCTGCATTGCCGTGGTTCATGGCGTACTGGCTGGACCGCGGCTGGCAGGTGGCGGCGATTTCGGTCGTCGTGCTGCTGGCGGCGATGTGGTTCAGCCTCACCCGCGCCACCGCGCCGATGCGCTCGCTATTTCGTGCGCTGGCGGGCACCACCAGCAGCTACCGCGATGGCGAATACAACTTCGGCGTGTATTGGCGCGGCAACGACGAACTGGCGCAACTGGTGCAGGCGCATGCCGAGCTTGGCGATGTGCTGCGTGCGCAGCGTAGCCATCTGGTACAGCGCGAGCTGATGCTCGACACCATGCTGCAGAACACGCCGGTGGCCATGCTGCTGGTGGTCGCCGGCGGCGATGGCCTGCGGCGGATCGGGTTTTCCAACAACGCCGCACGCAAACTGCTGTATGACGGGCGCAAGCTGGAAGGCCAGCATCTGGACGATGTGCTCGGCCGCATGCCGGCCGAATTGCGCGAGGCATTGGCACGCGGCGGAGACTGCCTGTTCGCGGTGCGCGAAGATGGCGACGACGAAGAAGACGAGCAGATCTATCACCTGTCGCGGCGTAGCTTTCATATCAACGGGCGCGGACACGAGCTGCTATTGATCCGCACCTTGACCACCGAGTTACGCCGCCAGGAAGTGCAGACCTGGAAGAAAGTCATCCGCGTGATCAGCCACGAATTGAACAATTCGCTGGCACCGATCGCCTCGCTGGCGCATTCGGGTGCCGAACTGCTGCGCCGCGAACGCACCGATCGCCTGGGGACGGTGTTCGAGACCATCGAAGAGCGCGCGCGTCACCTGGAAGGCTTTATCTGCGGCTATGCGCGCTTTGCCAAATTGCCGCAACCGCAGCTGCAGACCATCGAATGGGCGCCGTTTCTGCAGCGCTTGCAGCAACAGATTCCGTTCCAGGTGCAGGGCACGCTCACCGATGTCTCCAGCCGGATCGATGCAGCGCAGATCGAGCAGGCGCTGCTCAATCTGCTGAAAAATGCCCACGAGGCCTGCAGCGAAGCGCAACCACCCAACAGCGACGTGGCGCTGCGGGTCACGCGCGTTCCCCAATGGCTACGCATCGAGGTGCTCGACCGCGGCAACGGCATGAACGAAGCGGTACTGCACAACGCACTGATGCCGTTCTATTCGACCAAGCGCAATGGCACAGGTCTTGGCCTTGCCCTCACCCGCGAGATCGCCGAAGCGCACGGCGGCCGCATCTCGCTGCATAACCGCGAACACGGCGGACTGTGCGTGACCTTGCTGTTGCCATTGGCGGCTTGAACACACCGCATTACTCAGGCAACACGCTCTGCGTATTCCTGCCGCTGGCTGCGATGCGCACGCACGGCGCGGACGGCCACCGCGCAGAGAACAGTCGCAGCGCTACGGCGATTTCTTGGTCGGCCGCTTCCAGCCTTCGACCACGGTCTGCCGCGCACGCGTCACACTGAGCTGACCCGCAGGCGCATCGCTCGTGATCACCGAGCCGGCACCGATGGTGGAATTGGCGCCAATCTCGATCGGTGCCACCAATGCGCTATTGGAGCCGACAAAGGCGCCATCGCCGATGGTGGTCTGCGACTTGTTCACCCCGTCATAGTTGCAGGTGATGGTGCCGGCACCGATGTTGACCTTGCTGCCGATCACCGCATCGCCCAGATAGGTCAGATGGTTGGCCTTGCTGCCGACGCCCATGGTGACCTTTTTGGTCTCCACGAAATTGCCGATATGCACGCCATCGGCCAACACGGTGCCGGGGCGCAGGCGCGCGAACGGGCCGATCTGTACCGCGCCTTCGGTGATCACGCCTTCCAGATCGCTGTGCGCACTCACCTGGGTGCCGGCACCGAGCGTGACGTCGCGCAAGCGCACGAACGGGCCGATCACCACATCATCGCCCAGGGTCACATTGCCTTCCAGGACCACATCGATATCCAGCTGCACATCGCGGCCCACCTGCACGCTGCCACGCTGCTCCACACGCGCCGGGTCGGCCATACGCACGCCCTGCAGGCAAAGCGTGCGCGCGGCGCGCAGCTGCCAGGCACGCTCAAGCTGGGCGAGTTGCCACGGGTCGTTGGCACCCTCCACGTCCTGCGGGTCGGCCACGTGCACCATGTCGGCCGGCGTGAAATCGGCGGCGGCGCTGGCGAACACGTCGGTGAGATAGAACTCGCCTTGCGCATTGTCGTTGGACAAGCCAGCCAGCCAACGGCGCAGTGCGGTGGATTCAGCGGTGAGGATGCCGGTATTGATGGTGCGAATGCGGCGCTGCTCGTCATTGGCATCCTTCTGCTCGACGATGGCGGCCACCTTGCCCTCCGCATCGCGCAGGATGCGTCCATAGCCGGTGGGATTGGCCAGTTCGGCGACCAGCACCGCCATGCGGCCCGGCGCATGCAGCAGCTGCAGCAGGCTCTCGCTGCGGATCAACGGCACATCGCCATACAACACCAGCACGGTTGCCGCATCGGGAATCGCAGGCATTGCCTGCTGCACGGCATGTCCGGTGCCCAACTGCTCGCGCTGCTGGGCCCACTGCAGATCGCCTTGATCGGGGAAGGCGGCCTGCACCTGATCGCCGCCATGCCCGTACACGATATGGATCGCCGCCGGCTGCAGCTGCCGCGCTGTGGCGATCACGTGCGCCAGCATCGGCTGGCCCGCCAGCGGCTGCAGCACCTTGGGCAGTGAGGAGCGCATGCGCTTGCCTTCGCCCGCGGCCAGGATCACAACGTGCAGGGGCAGGGTCATCAAGACATTCCAGGCATGGAGATGTCCAAATTCTAGTCGCTGCGCCCCGTCGCGTCGTTGCCCGAATGCAGCGTTCGCCCGCGCTAACAACGTTTGCGTCGCGCTGCCGCTAGGATGGGCGCCCCTTTCCTTTGCCCCGCACGCATGAGTCTGTTCCGCCAAGGCAGCCAGTTCATGATCATTGGCGCCCTGCAGCTGGCCGTCGATTGCGGCATCTTCATCGCCGCCACCGCCGCGGGCATGCCTGCGGTGCCCGCCAACCTGCTTGGACGCATCGGCGGCGCCATGCTCGGCTTCTGGCTCAACGGCCGCTACACCTTCGCCCAGCAAGGCGACGCGCGGCTGGGTTGGCGACGCTTCCGCCGCTTCGCGGTGATGTGGCTGACGCTCACGCTGATCAGCACCTGGCTGCTCTCGACCACGGTGGACCTACTCGGGCTGCGTCAGGCATGGCTGGCGAAACCGCTGGTCGAAGGCGGCCTGGCGATCGTGTCGTTCTTCCTGGGCCGGCATGTGGTGTATCGCTGATCGATGCATGCGCAGGCGGTGAGCGATTGCTCGGCCGTGTGGCGATATGGCGCTGCTTGCGCGCAGGCGTAGCGCAGCCGAGCAACTGCATCTTCTTGAGCTGATCGATCGCACGTACGTACGTCTCTTCCGCGGCATCCATGCCGCGACGGTGAGCGAGCATGGACCAGTCGCGTTGGCCGGTGTGCCTGGCGTTCGACCAGGCTGCCAGCAACCTCTCTAGTGCAGCGTCCTCGCCGATTGCGTGACAGTTGACGGCAGGGACGCCGCCAGCGCTCCCCTCAGGACGGGTTAGGCCGCGTCCCGCGAGCGACTAGGGCACTCCACCCTGGACACGCTCAGCGTTCGATCTGGACCGCTGACCGCATCCACCGAGGTGCGGCCGACAAAACCGCTGCACCCACCGCCAGGCGAACGCGCGCAGGGTTCGTCGGCCGCTCTAAAGCGCATGACGGCGAGTGGTTCATCCCAGACCGATTCCACCGCATCAGATCAGTGGCAAAAATCGCCCAGGCCACGCACCAGCGCCGCGCGATGCAGCGCATCCAGCTGCCACTGCTCTGCGTAATGCGCAGCGGCGCGCGCGGTGCTGGCCGGGCAGTCGGGCGCGCTGCGCGCGGAGGCCACATCGGCCAGCGCATCGAGCAGTTCGCCCTGCAGTTGATCCAGGCGAGCGCGCAGCGCGGCGAGGTCCGGACGTGCGGTATTAGGCGCGCGTCCGCGCTCGTGCCAACGGTTGAGCAGCGCGTACTGCACCGACTTGTTGGCCTCGATTTGCGCGCCAAAGAAACGCGCCGCGTCGTCGGCATCCAGCCCATGCGCCGGCGCCTGATCGCGCACGCTTTGCAGCACAGCCGCCTCGCGCGCCTGATCCAGCACCGGCTTGCCGCTGTCCCACTTGCTTAGCGCTACCGCGTCGCCAATGGCATTGCGCTGCACGACGCGGTCCATCAACAGATCCAGCGGCGGCTGGCTGCGCGCCGGCAATGCGCACCCCAGCAGTCCGGCGGCCAACAGGCCGCTCACCATGTAAGCGCGAATGCCATCGATCGAACGGGTCATGCCACCTTCCTCAACGTGCCGGGATAACGTTGCCATGCACCGCTGCCGTGCCGCGATGCGCCAAGGCACGCAGTGTGCCTGCCGCGCGCTGTGGCGGATTCGCGCAGCCGCACGCGGCGCTCCAAAAACGAAAACGCCGACACGATGGCCGGCGTTTCGAACTTCTGATCTGAGATGAACTTGCAGCTGTCGGACGTGCACACCCACCCTGGAGGCGGGCAGGCCACCGCTTAGTGCTTGAGGTTGCGACGCAAGCGCTCCAGCGCCTGCAACTGCACTGACGCTTCGGCCAGCTGACGCTGTGCCTCGGCCACGTCCACCGTGTTGCCACGGTTGGCCAGCAGCCGCTCGGCCTCTTCCTTGACCTTGCGCACGGCCGCCTCGTCGATGTCCTGCGCACGCACCGCGGTGTCGACTAGAATGGTCACCACCTGCGGCTGCACTTCCAGGATGCCGCCGGAAATGGCGAAGTCCAGCTGTTCGCCATTGGCGGTGGTCACCACCACCTTGCCCGGCTTCAGGCGCGTGATCAGCGGCGCGTGCTTGGGCGCAATGCCCAGCTCGCCCAGCTCGCCGGTGGCCACGACCAGCGTCGCCTCACCGTGGAAGATTTCCTTCTCGGCGCTGACGATGTCGCAACGGATAGTGCTCATTTTGCCTCACTCTGTGAGGCGGGGATTGGGGATTCGGGATTCGGGATTCGCAACCGCAGCTTTCACTGTGGTCACTTACCTCGTTTCCGCTCCCCAATTACCGCCGTACCTAATCCCGAATCCCGAATGCCGAATCCCGGCTCTTACGCCTTGGCGCTCATCTTGTTGGCTTTCTCGACGGCTTCTTCGATGCTGCCGACCATGTAGAACGCCTGCTCCGGCAGGTGGTCGTATTCGCCGTCGCAGATTGCCTTGAAGCCGCGGATGGTGTCCTTCAGCGAGACGTACTTGCCCGGGGAGCCGGTGAACACTTCGGCCACGTGGAAGGGCTGGCTGAAGAAGCGCTCGATCTTGCGTGCGCGCGACACCGACTGCTTGTCTTCTTCGCTCAGCTCGTCCATGCCCAGGATGGCGATGATGTCCTTCAGTTCCTTGTACTTCTGCAAGGTCTGCTGCACGCGCTGGGCGGTGTCGTAATGCTCGTGGCCGATCACCAGCGGGTCCATCTGGCGGCTGGTGGAGTCCAGCGGATCCACCGCCGGGTAGATACCCAGCGAGGCAATGTTACGGCTCAGCGTGACGGTCGAGTCCAAGTGGGCGAAGGTGGTCGCCGGCGACGGGTCGGTCAGGTCGTCCGCGGGCACGTACACGGCCTGGATCGAGGTGATCGAACCGCTCTTGGTCGAGGTGATGCGTTCCTGCAGCACGCCCATCTCTTCGGCCAGGGTCGGCTGGTAGCCCACGGCCGACGGCATACGGCCGAGCAGCGCGGACACTTCGGTACCGGCCAGCGTGTAGCGGTAGATGTTGTCGACGAACAGCAGCACGTCCTTGCCCTTGCCGCTGGCGTCCTTCTCGTCGCGGAAGTACTCGGCCATGGTCAGGCCGGTCAGCGCCACGCGCAGACGGTTGCCCGGCGGCTCGTTCATCTGGCCGTACACCATCGCCACCTTGTCCAGGACGTTGGAGTCCTTCATCTCGTGGTAGAAGTCGTTGCCCTCGCGGGTACGCTCGCCCACCCCGGCGAACACGGACAAGCCGCTGTGCGCCTTGGCGATGTTGTTGATCAGTTCCATCATGTTGACGGTCTTGCCGACGCCGGCGCCGCCGAACAGGCCGACCTTGCCGCCCTTGGCGAACGGGCACATCAGGTCGATGACCTTGATGCCGGTTTCCAGCAGTTCGGTGCTGGACGACTGGTCTTCATACGACGGTGCGCCGCGATGGATTTCCCAATAGTCCGAGGCCTGCACGTCGCCGGCTTCGTCGATCGGGCGACCCAGCACGTCCATGATGCGGCCCAGCGTACCGGCGCCGACCGGCACCGAGATGGCGCGTTCGGTGTTGGTGGCGACCAGGTTGCGCTTCAGGCCGTCGGTGGAGCCGAGCGCAATCGTGCGCACGACGCCGTCGCCGAGCTGCTGCTGCACTTCCAGGGTGATTTCGGTGCCGTCGACCTTCAGCGCGTGATACACCTTCGGCACTTCATTGCGCGGGAATTCGACGTCGACGACCGCGCCGATGATCTGAACGATCTTGCCCTGACTCATTTTGCTGCTCCGGTTAGCTTTGTTCTGTCCGAGTGGCCGATGCCATCTCGTGGAATTTTGTGATTTGGGATTCGTGATTGGGGATACGCAAGAGTGCAATTCGCTGCGCTCCAACCAATCCCGAACCCCAATCCCGGCGGTACTTATACGGCCGCTGCGCCGCTGACGATTTCCGAAATTTCCTGGGTGATCGCCGCCTGACGTGCCTTGTTGTAGACCAGTTGCAAGGTGCCGATCATCTTGTTGGCGTTGTCGCTGGCGGCCTTCATCGCCACCATGCGCGCGGCATGTTCGGAGGCCACGTTTTCCAGCACGGCCTGGTACACCAGCGACTCGATGTAACGCGTCATCACGTGCTCCAGCACGCTGGCGGCATCGGGTTCGTACAGGTAATCCCAATCGTGATGCGCCACCTTGTGCTCGGCGGCCGGCAGCGGCAGCAGCTGATCGAAGCTGGCCTTCTGCGTCATGGTGTTCACGAAGCGGTTGTAGACCAGATACACGCGGTCCACCTTGCCTTCGATGAAGGCATCGATCATCACCTTGATCACGCCGATCAGCTGCTCCACCTGCGGGCTGTCGCCCAGATGGGTCACGCTGCCGACCATGTTGACCTTGATGCGACGGAAGAACGCCGAGGCCTTCTGGCCGATGGTCACCACGTCGATCTCGGCACCCTGCTCCTGCCACGGGCGTACTTCGCCCAGCATCTTGCGGAACAGGTTGTTGTTCAGACCGCCGGCCAGGCCGCGGTCGGACGAGATCACGATGTAACCGACCCGCTTGACCTGCTCGCGCTCGATCAGGAACGGATGCTGGAAATCGGTGCTGGCCTGCGCCAGATGCCCGATCACCTGCTTCATTGCCTGCGCATACGGACGCGAGGTCTTCATGCGCTCTTGCGCCTTGCGGATCTTGGAGGCCGAGACCATTTCGAGCGCGCGCGTCACCTTGCGGGTGTTCTGCACGCTCTTGATCTTGGTTTTGATTTCGCGTCCGCCTGCCATTGCTCGCTCGCTTCGCTCGTGGGATTCGGGATTGGTGATTCGGGATTGGCCAAAGCCCCCGACGTCACCTCACCTGCAAATCCCGAAATACTGAATCTGGAGATCCAACGTGGTGATCAAGAGCGGTCAAGCCCTCAGATCACCGCCTTTACGAATCCCGAATGCCCAATCTCGAATCCCGGCGCCCTTACCAGCTGCCCGTGGTCTTGAACTCTTCGATGCCCTTCTTGAAGCTGGCTTCGATGTCGTTGTCCCAACCGCCGGTGCTGTTGATCTTGGAGACCAGCTCGCCCTGGGTGTTGGCGAAGTGCGCGTGCAGGCCTTCTTCGAACGCCAGCAGCTTGTTGACCGGCACGTCATCGAGGTAACCCTCGTTGACGGCATAGATCGACAGCGCCTGGTTGGCGATGGACATCGGCGCGTACTGCTTCTGCTTCATCAGCTCGGTGACGCGCTGACCGCGCTCGAGCTGCTTGCGGGTGGCTTCGTCCAGGTCCGAGGCGAACTGCGCGAACGCCGCCAGCTCGCGGTACTGCGCCAGCGAGATACGGATGCCGCCGGACAGCTTCTTGATGATCTTGGTCTGCGCTGCACCACCGACGCGCGACACCGAGATACCGGCGTTGACGGCCGGACGGATACCGGCATTGAACAGGTCGGTTTCCAGGAAGATCTGGCCGTCGGTGATCGAAATCACGTTGGTCGGCACGAACGCGGACACGTCGCCGGCCTGCGTTTCGATGATCGGCAGCGCGGTCAGCGAACCAGTCTTGCCGGTCACCGCACCGTTGGTGAACTTCTCCACGTATTCCTCGGACACGCGCGCAGCGCGCTCCAGCAAACGGGAGTGCAGATAGAACACGTCGCCCGGGTAGGCTTCGCGGCCCGGCGGGCGCTTGAGCAGCAGCGAGATCTGACGATAGGCCACGGCCTGCTTGGACAGATCGTCGTACACGATCAACGCGTCTTCGCCGCGGTCCATGAAGTACTCACCCATGGTGCAGCCGGCGTAGGGGCTGATGTACTGCATCGCGGCCGATTCGGACGCGGTCGCAGCCACCACCACGGTGTGCGCCAGCGCGCCGTTTTCTTCCAGCTTGCGCACGATGTTGGCCACGGTCGAGGCCTTCTGGCCGATCGCCACGTACACGCACTTGATGCCGGTGCCCTTCTGGTTGATCACCGCATCGATCGCCAGCGCGGTCTTGCCGGTCTGACGGTCGCCGATGACCAGCTCGCGCTGGCCACGGCCGATCGGAATCATCGCATCGACCGACTTGTAACCGGTCTGCACCGGCTGGTCGACCGACTTACGCCAGATCACGCCGGGCGCAACGCGCTCCACCGGGGCGGTCTGGGTGGCGCCCAGCGGGCCCTTGCCGTCGATCGGCTCGCCCAGTGCGTTGACCACGCGACCCAGCAGCTCCGGGCCCACCGGCACTTCCAGGATGCGGCCGGTGGTCTTGGCCACGTCGCCTTCGCGCAGGCTTTCGTAGTCGCCCAGCACCACGGCGCCGACCGAATCGCGCTCCAGGTTCAGTGCCAGCGCGAAGGTGTTGTTCGGCAGTTCGATCATTTCGCCCTGCATCACGTCGGCCAGGCCGAAGATGCGCACGATGCCGTCGGACACGCTGGTCACGGAGCCTTCGTTGCGCGACTCTGCGGACAGCTTGACCGCCTCGATGCGGGTCTTGATGAGGTCGCTGATTTCGGAGGGGTTGAGCGTGGTTGCCATCGTTCAGTCCTAGGTGCCGGCCGCGAGGGCCGTGCGTTTATGTGAATTCAGTGGGCGAGCGAGCTTTGCAGACGCGCAAGCTTGCCCTTCAGCGAGCCGTCGATGACCACGTCGCCGGTGTCGATCACCGCGCCGCCGATCAGCGACGCATCGACTGCGGTGGTGATGTCCACGTCGCGGCCGAAGCGCTTCTTCAGCGCAGCAGCGATCGTGTCGAGTTCGGTCTGGCTCATTGCAGCAGCCGAGGTCACCGTCGCCTTGACGACATGCTCGGCCTCGGCACGCAGGTGTTCGTACAAGCCTGCCACTTCCGGCAGCAGCGACAGCCGCTGCGCATCGGCCAGCACGCCGAGGAAACGCAGATAGTCCTCGCCCGCCTGCGGCGGGGCCAGCAGCGTCACTGCCTGTTCCTGGCGCAAAGCCGGGTTGAGCAGCAATGCGGCCACGCGCGGGTCGCCGGCCACCTGCGCCGAAAACGCCAGCGCGTCGGACCAGGGCGCGAAGTTGCCGCCCTCACGCGCGATCGCAAACGCGGCACGGCCGTAGGGACGGGCAAGGGTGAGGGCCTGACTCATCGCTTAAATCTCCGCCGCCAGCTCGTCGAGCAGCGCCTTGTGGGCGTTGGCATCGATTTCGCGCTTGAGCAGCTTTTCTGCACCGCTGACGGCCAGCACCGAGACCTGCTTGCGCAGCTCCTCGCGGGCACGCGTGGCGGAAGCGTCGATTTCGGTCTGCGCCAGATCCTTCTGACGGTTGGCTTCGGCAATTGCCTCCAGCTTGGCCGCTTCGATGATCTGGTTGGCGCGCGCATGGGCCTGATCGATGATCTCGTTGGCCTTGGTGCGTGCGTCCTTCAGTGCTTCATTGACCTTTTCCTGCGCCTGCGCCAGATCCTTCTGACTACGGTCGGCCGCAGCCAGACCTTCAGCAATCTTTTGCTGACGCTCTTCGATCGCCTGCAGCAGCCGCGGCCAGATTTTGGTCGCGACGATCCAGATCAGACCGGCGAAGGCCAGCGCCTGGGCAAAGATGGTAAGGGTGATATCCATGGGTCGCTCAATCGCTGTTTAGGGGTGAAAGCGCCACCGCGCGGCGGCGCTTTCTGACCTTCATCCGCGGATGCAACCGCCGAGGGCGGCATCCACATCCTGCTACCGCTGGATCAGCCGGCAGCCTGCGACAGACGCTCGATGAACACCTGGGCCAGCGGGTTGGCGAAGGCGAACAGCAGGCCGACAGCGACGCTGATGATGAACGCGGCGTCGATCAGGCCGGCGGTGATGAACATACGAACCTGCAGCACCGGGATCAGCTCCGGCTGGCGCGCAGCCGATTCCAGGAACTTGCCAGCCATGATGGCCAGACCGAGGCCGGCACCCAGCGCGGCCAGGCCGATCATGATGCCGACGGCGAGGACGGTGGAGCTCTGGACTTGAGCGAGGTTGGTCAGGACGGCGAGGTACATGGTGATCTCCGAACGAAAGTTTCTAAGGGTGATGGATGAAGCGGAATGAAGCAGATGAAGGGTGACGCAAACTCAGTGACTGTCTTCGGCCAGGCTCAGATACACGATCGACAGCATCATGAAAATGAAGGCCTGCAGCGGAATCACCAGCAGGTGGAACAGCATCCAGCCCAGGCCGAATGCGCCGCCAGCGACCATGCCGGCAATGCCCGCACCGCCCAGCACCCAGATCAGCAGGAAGACGATCTCGCCGCCGAACATGTTGCCGAACAGTCGCATCGCCAGCGAAATCGGCTTGCTCAGCCATTCGACGATGTTCAAGAGCAGGTTGAACGGCATCATCCACTTGCCGAACGGCGCCGTCAGGAATTCCTTGGTCATGCCGCCCACGCCCTTGGAGCGCAGCGAGAACACGATCATCAGGAAGAACACGCTGATCGACATGCCCAAGGTGGCGTTGACGTCGGCGGTCGGCACCGGCTTCCAGGCGTGCACGCCGGCCCAGCCCAGCGGGATGGCGATGAAATCGGCCGGGATCATCTTGATGAGGTTCATCAACAGGATCCAGAAGAAGATGGTGATCGCGATCGGCGTCACCAGCTTGCTGCTGCCGTGGTAGGTGTCCTTGGCCTGGCGATCGACGAACTCCAGACAGATTTCCACAAATGCCTGCCACTTGCCCGGCACGCCGGCCGTGGCATTGCGGGTCGCCGTCCAGAACGCCAGGACCATGACCAGACCCATCAACACCGCCATGATCAGGGTGTCGAGGTGGATGGTCCAAAACGTGCCGCCACCATCGCGAACCGGAAAGATCAGGTTCTGCAAGTGATGCTGGATATAGGAGGTAGGTGTTGCTGCCTCGCCCGCCATGTGTCCGGAGCCCTTTAAGTTCGAATCAACGCCTGGCCAGAGCCAGAACCTGAAAAATCAGCCCGATGGCGATACCCGCCAACAAAGCCAGAGGAGGCAGCAGCCACAGGCCGAAGCCGAGCGCCAGCGCCACGAAAACCAACACCCACTTCAGCACCATCGCCAGAATCAGCCGCACCATGGCGATGCCCGCTGCCTGGATACCGCCACCTAGCGCGGTACGTGCCGCAACCCAACCGCCCAGCACCGTCGCAAACCCGGTCAATGCCAGACCTGCAGCGTAACGGGGACCGACCAACAGCAACCCCAGACTGGTTATAGCTACGGCAGCAAGCGGATATACCGCAGCGCGCAGCATCAACCGCCGACCCGCGTCAACGGAGTTCAGCACTACGGTTACCTTACGTGTGAATGAGTGGGAAGCGCAGTTGCGCCTCGTCGAGCCGCGAAAGTATAGCAATGGGACAAATTGCGAGACAACCGGCAGAGGTCATCGCTTGCTGCGATGCACCACATGGCGGCCGCCGCGGCGGGTGGGAACTTTGCCACAAACCGGCGGTCAGAACTTGCGAGGCCTGCACATCCTCGTCGAAAGGTACCGCCGCAGGCCGCGTCTAGGAGCCCTGGGAAACCGGGGCTCCTGCTTTGGTACGCACTTGTCGCACCCTGCGACCTTCCCATCGACGGTCCAATCGAGTCCTTGGCTCGCATGGCCTGCAGACGGCCTTGGCAGCGACGCGACACCCATCCGTGACCCGACCAAAGCGTTAGCGCAACGCGGACCGTTTTGTCCGATTGCTATGGCTGCCTTCACACTGATTGGACAGCTTCTTCACTTTTGAAAGACGCGCACTTATCGACCATGCGCTGCACAGGCCGAACCGCCTGACCATTCTAAGAATTCGGAGCTCCCATGAAACACCTCCTCGCACTGGCGATCCCGTGCGTGCTGGCCGTCGCCTATGTCGCGCCCGCACACGCCGAAGACACAGATGACCGCTTCCAGCTCCGCCTTGGCGCGATGAATGTCGACAACGACAACACCCTGCGCGGCAACACGCTGCTGGCTGGCAACAACGTCTCGGTCAACGAAGACTTCAAGCTGGGCGGCAAGGAATGGGAGCCGCGCGTGGATGGCGTGTTCCGTATCAGCACCCGTCAGCGCCTGATCTTCGATTACTTCAAGTACGACAAGGATCGCCGCGAGACCCTGAGCCAGGATCTGAGCGCCGGTGGTGTCACCGTGCCGTCCGGTAGCTTCATCAAGGGCGAGCTGAAGTACCAGGTCGCCACCCTGGTGTACGACTACTCGGTGATCGATTCTCCGGAATTCAGCCTGGGCCTGCAGATCGGTGCCGAGTACGCCAAGGTCGAGGCAAACGCGTATGCCGACCTGGGTAGCGTATTCTCCGGTGACGTGCTGGACGAAAGTGAAGATGGCGCCGCGCCGGTGGTGGGTATCCGCTTCACCGCACGTCCGAGCGAACATTGGCTGTTCAATGTGCAGGGCCAGTACCTCAACACCAGCTGGGGCGATTTCGGCGACTACGACGGCGACCTGAGCCGCGCCAACGCAATTGCCGAATACCGCTTCACCAAGAACTTCGGCATCTTCGCCGGCTACGACTGGTTCAAGCTGGACGTGGACCGCGAGGGCAGCGACGGCCTGGTCGGCCTGAAGCAGGAATTCAAGGGCCCGGTGGCGGGCGTGACGTTCGCGTTCTGATTCTTCGGGACCCGGAATCCGGGACCCGAAAAGCAGCTTCATGCAGAACCCCGCAGCGATGCGGGGTTCTGTCGTTTAACGGGTGCGTGGCACCGACGCGGCGGCAGCCAGATGGCAGCAGCAGACACACGCTCAGGGCGGCTTGGTCGCACCCGCTACCAACAGATGCTGGTGCGTGCTGCAGTAGCACTCGTCGTGCCAACCGTAGTGCGGATCGGTACAGATCGCGTGCTGCACCGTCGCCGGCAGCGACGCCACGTCGCTGCGCAAGTCGCGCTTGAGCGAGACGAACACCGAGCCAGGGTGTGGCCAGTCGGTCCGCCGTGGCGGCTCGGCGACACGGTTGCCGCTGGCCAGTTCGCGCTGCAGCAGCGCCTGCAGTTCGGGACACAGATTGCCCTGCCCCACGGCGACCTCCCTGCGTCGCGTCATTACCGCGGCGACCGTAACACCCGTGGCGGCACGGTCGTGCGGAGCGAGGTCACTTCTTCTTGGGGATGTACAGATCGGTGATGGTGCCATCGTAGACCTCGGCGGCCATGCCGACCGACTCGCTCAGGGTCGGATGCGCGTGGATGGTGTGGCCGATGTCTTCGGCTTCGGCTCCCATCTCGATCGCCAGGCCGATTTCGGCCAGCAGGTCGCCGGCATGCACGCCGACGATGGCGCCGCCGATCACGCGATGGGTCTGTTCATCGAAGATCAGCTTGGTGAAGCCTTCCGTACGGCCGATGCCGATCGCGCGGCCGCTGGCGGCCCACGGGAACTTGGCCACGCCGACCTTCAGGCCCTTGGCCTTGGCTTCGGTTTCGGTGACGCCGACCCAGGCGATTTCCGGGTTGGTGTAAGCCACCGACGGGATCACCCGCGCCACCCATTCCTTTTTCTCGCCGGCAGCCACTTCGGCGGCCAGCTTGCCTTCGTGAGTGGCCTTGTGCGCCAGCATCGGGTTGCCGACGATGTCGCCGATGGCGAAGATGTGCGGCACGTTGGTGCGCATCTGCCGATCGACCGGAATGAAGCCGCGCTCGGTGATGGTGACGCCGGCCTTTTCCGCGCCGATCTTCTTGCCGTTCGGGCTACGGCCCACGGCGACCAGCACGCGGTCGTACGCGGTGGCCTGCAGACCGGGCTTTTCGCCTTCGACAGCCGCCTCGAAGGACACCGTGATGCCGCTCTTGTCGGCCTTGACGTCGGTGGCCTTGGTCTTGAGATGAACCTCGACGCCCTGCTTTTTCAGGCGGTCGGCCAGCGGCTTGACCAGGTCCTTGTCGGCGCCCGGCATCAGCTGGTCCATGAACTCGACCACGGTGACCTTGCTGCCGAGCGCGCTGTACACGGTGGCCATTTCCAGGCCGATGATGCCGCCTCCGACCACCAGCAGGGTCTTGGGAATGTCGTGCAGCTCCAGCGCGTCGGTGGAGTCCATCACGCGCTTGTCGTCCCACGGGAAGTTGGGCAGCTTCACCGCCTGCGAGCCGGCGGCGATGATGCAGTGCTCGAAGCGCAGCAGCTGGGTCTTGCCGTCGTCGCCGACGATTTCCAGCTCGTTGGGCGAGACGAAGCTGGCCACGCCGGTCACGGTGCGCACCTTGCGCTGCTTGGCCATGCTGGCCAGGCCGCCGGTGAGCTTGCCGACCACTTTTTCCTTGTACTCGCGCAGCTTGTCCAGGGTGATCCTGGGCTGACCGAAGTCCACGCCGAAGTCGCCGGCATGGGCCACTTCATCGATCACCGCGGCGGCATGCAGCAGCGCCTTGGACGGGATGCAGCCGACGTTGAGGCAGACACCGCCCAGGCTGGCGTAGCGCTCGATCAGCACCGTGTCCAGGCCCAGATCGGCCGCGCGGAACGCTGCCGTGTAGCCACCGGGGCCGGCGCCGAGCACCACCATCTTGCATTCGATGTCGGCCGGCTTGCCGCTGGCCAGTGCCGGCTTGGACGGCGCCGGTTCGGCCGGGGCGCGGTGCGACGGCGTTACCGGCGACTTGCTGCCCGGGGCGGCGGTAGGCGCTGCAGCGGCCGGGGCGGCTTTGGTCTCGGCCTTGGCTGGCGCAGCGGCCTCGCCTTCGGTTTCGAGCAGCAGTACGAGCGCGCCTTCGGAGAGGGTGTCGCCGACCTTGACCTTGAGTTCCTTGACCACACCGGCGGCCGAGGACGGCACTTCCAGCGTGGCCTTGTCCGATTCCAGCGTGACCAGGCCCTGGTCCTTGGCCACGCTGTCGCCAACGGCGACCAGCACTTCGATGACGGGGACATCGCTGTAATCGCCGATGTCGGGAACCTTGATTTCAATGACCGCCATTTGCTTCTCCTGTAGCTCAACCGGCCGTGCCGGCAAGCGTCTGCTGGAGTTCATCCAGCGACGATTCGATTTGGGTCCAGCGCTTGTCGCGCTTCTTTTCTTTTCCTTGCCTTCGCTGGCTTCGATCAGCAGCGCGGCCTGCTTCAGCAGCAGCTCGCCGGCGCCGCAGCTGGGGCGAGCGCCGCTGTAGCGCACGCCATCGACCTGGAACGAGAGCACTTCGCCCTCGCTCACCGGCGCGGTGCGTCCGTTCGGTGCGAGCTGGGCCAGCGTGTTGGTCCAGTTGCTGACCAGGCGCTTGGCCAGGGCCGCCGGAATCGGGATCTCGACCGTTTCCGGGGTCTGCTCGGTGCGGAACTGCACGCTGCCGCGGTCGGTCTGGCTGACCCAGCTGTAGACGCGCTCGTCGGCGCGGCTATGCCGCAGGGTCCAGTCGGCGCCCTCCTTGCCCGGCACCAACGACACGGCGCTCTCCACGCCACGTGTGGGCAGCGTCAGCAACGACAAGGCCGGCTTGGTGCCACCATCCAGCAGCGTGGTGACGGCAGTGCCGTAGTTGCCCACGGCCGGCGGCCAGCCGCGGCCGAGCGTGCTCTCGCATTCGCGTGCGGCCGCGGTTGTCCACGGCAGCACGCCGAGCGCGGCGATGGTCAGCAGCGCGGCCCTCACAGCAGGACGCGACGCATGTCGGCCAGCACCTGGCTGAGATAGGTGGTGAAACGGGCTGCCAGGGCGCCGTCGATGACGCGGTGGTCGTAGCTCAGCGACAACGGCAGCATCAGCTTCGGCGCGAACTCCTTGCCGTTCCACACCGGCTGCATCGCCGACTTGGACACGCCCAGGATCGCCACTTCCGGCGCATTGATGATCGGCGTGAACGCCGTGCCGCCGATACCGCCGAGCGAGCTGATCGAGAAGCAGCCGCCGCTCATGTCGGCCGGGCCGAGCTTGCCGTCGCGCGCCTTCTTGGCCAGCTCGCCGCTTTCCTGCGCAATCTGCAGCACGCCCTTCTTGTCGACATCGCGGATCACCGGCACCACCAGGCCATTGGGCGTATCGGCCGCAAACCCGATGTGGAAATACTTCTTCAGGGTGAGGTTCTCGCCGGCCGCATCCAGCGAGGCGTTGAACTCGGGGAACTTCTTCAACGCCGCGGCGCTGGCCTTGATCAGAAACGCGAGCATGGTCAGCTTGATGCCGGCCTTCTCGTTCTCTTTGTTGAGCGCCACGCGCAGGGCTTCCAGGTCGGTGATGTCGGCCGATTCGAACTGGGTGACGTGCGGAATCATGGCCCAGTTGCGCGCCAGGTTGGCACCGGAAATCTTCTTGATGCGCGACAGCGGCTGGGTTTCGGTTTCGCCGAACTTGCTGAAGTCCACCTTCGGCCAGGCAAGCAGGTTGAGGCCATTGCCACCGCCGGCCGGCGCAGCACCGGCTGCGGCAGGTGCGCCACCGCTGAGTGCGGCCTTCACAAAGCGCTGCACGTCTTCACGCGTGATGCGGCCGCCCTTTTCGCTGCCCTTGAGCTGGTTCAGGTCCACGCCCAGTTCGCGTGCGAACACGCGCACCACCGGGCTGGCGTACGGCACCTTGGACGGCAGCACGCTGTCGGCGTCGAAGGTCACCGGCGGGCTGCTCGGGTTGCCGGCCGAGGGCTGTCCACCCTGCGCTGCCTGCGCACCTGCACCGGAACGCGCACCCTGCACCTGCGCGATTTCGCGCTGGGCCAGCTTGTCCGGCTCGGCCGGGACGGCAACCGGCTCGACCTTGCCCGCGGTTTCGGCGGTGTCGGTGGTGGGCTTGGCCGGCGACTGCGCCGCACCGGCGCCGCCGTCGGCGGCTGCAATGATTGCCACCACATTGCCCTGCGAGAGCGTGTCGCCGACCTTGACCTTGAGTTCCTTGACCACGCCGGCGGCCGAGGACGGGACTTCCATCGTGGCCTTGTCCGATTCCAGCGTGACCAGGCTCTGATCCTTGGCGACGGTATCGCCCACGGCCACCAGCACTTCGATCACCGGGATGTCGGTGTAATCGCCGATATCGGGCACACGCGCTTCGATCAGGCCGCCGCCGTCCGAGGAGGCCGCAGGCGCAGCAGATTCGGCCTTGGCAGCCGGTGCCGGGGCGGCGGCGGGCGCAGCCTTGGCCGGTGCGGCGGGCGCGGCGGCAGCGGCGGGCTTGGCGGCATCGGCGCCGGCATCAGCCACTTCGATCAACGCCACCAGCGCGCCCTGCGAGAGCGAATCGCCGACCCTGACCTTGATCTCCTTGACCACGCCAGCCACCGACGAAGGCACTTCCATGGTGGCCTTGTCCGATTCCAGCGTGACCAGGCTCTGGTCCTTGCTGACCGTATCGCCGACGGACACCAGCACCTCGATTACCGGGACGTCGCTGTAGTCACCGATATCGGGGACAAGTGCTTCCTTGATTTCGGCCATACGGGGAACTCCGGCAACAGAATGGGGAAACCCCTATTGTGGCCGGCTGCGGGCCGCAGCGCCAACCATTGCCGTGCAAAAAATCGCGCGCCAGGCAGGATGCAGCGTCCGCATGCATGTGCACGCCGATCATTTTGCTGCGCGTCGATCGACCCGCAACAGTTGCAGTGGCTCGCCCGACGGCAAACGATACGCCAGCGCATTGTCCAGCCCATCGAGCGCTTCCAGGCGCTGGCACAACTGCTGCGCGCGCGGCCGCAATGCACGCGCCTGTGGCTCGACCAGGCGCTCGACGCGCGCCTCCATGCCATCGAGCGAACGCAGCTGCACGTCATTTCCGGTGATTGCGGACTGCACCGCACCGGCCACCACATCGCCGATCAGCTGCGGCAGCAGCTCGGCGACCAGCGCGCCGATGTCGTCGTCGATATCGATCGGGGTCAGCTGGCTTTTGCTGAAGCTCTGCTTCAAGCGCACATCGATCTTCTCGCGCACGTTTGCCAGCTGCGCGCGCGTGGCGTCCGGGCTGCGACTGAAGCCGGCGGCCACCTCACCCAGTGCGGTGATTGCGATATCGGCCGCTTCGCGCCCGACTGCCTGCGCCAGTGGAACCACATCGCGGGTCTGGCGCTCGAACTCAATCAGGCGGGCGCGATCGTCTGCGCTCAATGCCACCCAGCGGTCGTCGACGAACAGAGCGCCCTGGCGCATCACCAGCCGCTGCGGCGTGCCTGATTCGCGGATCAGGATCAGGCTGCGTGCGTTGAGCGTGAGGTCGTAATCGCTGTTGACCTCGCAGTGCAGGTCCTGGTCCTTGGCGGCGGCCACCCCTGCGCCGCTCAACAGCCCGAACAGCGCAGTTGCTGCCATCGTGATTGCGTGTTTGATTGCCATCTGGCCACTCCGTTGTGGGCTGGCTGCAGCATGCCCGTACCTCTGGCACACAGGCCTGTGCCGGAGGCTGGCATGACTTCTGGCCACTGGCCGCCACGCGCGCAGCGCAGGTGTCGACAGCAGGCGGGCAGCATGCATCAACCATCAGTGCGCGGCACCGCGACAGCGGCGTGGTTCGCTGCCACGCTCGCATTCCATACCGACCCCGCGTCGTCTTACCTCGGCTAGCGCACCGCATCGCACAGGGGTTGCCAGGCTGCCGCCAGCCGCGGCAGCGACCAGGCGGCATTGGCCGGGCTGGTGGATGGCAACGCGACGACTGGCAGCGCGCACAGCTGCGCCGATAGCAGCGGCTGGACATGCCGGCGCCAGGCCTGTGCTGCCGCAGTGCCATTGCAGGCCACCATGCGCAGCTGCGGCAGCGTAGCCAGCAACGCGGGCAGCGGATTGACCACGATGCTCGCCGCCACAATGGACGTATCCAGACTGCCGCGCCGCTCGCATTGGCCGATGACATCCCACAGGCCCACGCGATGGTCGAGCAATGCTTGCAAGCGCAGTGCATAGCTTGCGGCCGTATCAATGCCCAACAGGGCATGCATCAGCGGCCAGAAACGATTGCGTGGATGTGCGTAGTAACGCGCGGCTTCCAGTGATGCGACACCGGGCATCGAACCAAGCAGCAACACCCTGCAATCGCTGTGAATGTGCGCTGGCAAGCCTCGGCTGACGTGTTTTTCCGTCACGGCAATCGCATCTGCGTGAATGTCTTTTTCAGACTGCATGACGTAACGGCGGCCTTCTTGGGGCAATTCATGAACAAACGAAATTTTAGCGGGCCCTAGGTGGGCGTGGATTCAGATTTTTAGGAATAGTTTTGGCGCGGCCCACTCCACGGGCCTAACAACAATACGAGGAGACCCTCATGCGTTCCATTTCCATCCTTAGCCTGGCTGCTGTATCTGCACTTGCGATTGCACCGTCCGCGTTCGCGCAGGACACCACCTATACCGGCGACACCTCCTCGACTTCTTCCAGCACGCTGTCCACCGGCGGCGATACCGCCTCCGGCAAGCATTGGGCCGTGGTCGGTGGCGTGGCGCTGCTGAACCCCAAGAACAACCCGGCTCCCGGCCTTGACGTCGATGGCGGCCCGGCACCGACGCTGAGCGCCAGCTACTACATCAACGACAACTGGGCCGTCGAACTGTGGGGTGCAGCCGACAAGTTCAATCACCGTGTCAACGCCGATGGCGTGGGCAAGGTCGGTACCGTCGAGCAGCAGCCGATCGCCATCAGCGGTCAGTACCACTTCGGCGAAGCCGACAACGTGTTCCGTCCGTTCGTGGGCGTGGGCTACTACGAGTCGAACTTCAGCAACGAGAAGATCGACGCAGCGTCGACCACCGGCGATCACGTGGGCCTGAGCACCGCCAAGGGCGTCATCGGCACCGTTGGTGTGGATATGAACATCAACTCCACCTGGTTCGCACGTGCCGACGCCCGCTACATGCGTTCGCGTCCGGAACTGCGCGTGGGTGGCCAGGGCACCGGCAGCGAGCTGGAACTGGATCCGTGGACCGTTGGCTTCGGCATCGGTGCGCGCTTCTAAACACACCGCTGCCCGTCAGGGCTTTGGTTGAACAAAAACGGGCCGAAAGGCCCGTTTTTTGTGCGTAGTGCCAGATGCGGAAATTGCGATCCGTTAAGACCGAGCTCTGAGGTGCTGTGCCAGCCCTCCACGTGCGCATGCGCATAGTGACGTGCCTAGGTGTACCGGCTTTGCTTCAGCGCGTCTCATGCATCTGTGACTCCATGCACCTGCATGCGTCGAACACGATCACCTGATGCACTCTCAAACGCACTCACCGCCAATACACGCTGCCGCGCAGACGGGCGCTGCGCCAGCGCCACCACAGCAAGGTGGCATAGGCGAGCGCGTAACCGAGCAAGACGCCGGCAGCGCCGAGCAGGCTGGCATGACTGAGCCACCCTTCGGTTGGCCAGGCGACACCCTGCCAGGCGCTACGCCAGCCCTGCACCAACCCGGCGATCACCCGCACCACGACCAACGCGGTCAAGGCCAACACCAGCCACAGGTTGGGCCGGTAAAACAGCCCTTGCGTGGTGCGTTCGAAGCGGGTCAGGCGCAGCGCCAACGCCCCGAGCGCCAACCCGCAGGCCCAGCCGAATGCGGCGTGGCTGATCGCGCCGGGCCAGAACGCCGCGGCGATCAAGCTGAAGATCGCAAACAGCACGCTGGAGATACCCGCCGACACCAGGTTGATCATCAGCAGCCAGCCACGCGCCTGACGACGTGAAGTCCCCATGCGAAACCGCTGCAGCAGCGACAACGGGAACACCACCACGAACACCGCCAGGGCAATGATGACGGCCAGCGGGATGGCGAGCAGCAAAGGCATTGAGTGAGTGCCAGAGAAAGATGGCCGATGACGCTACTACGCGGAGGTGCAGCGGCGCGTGTTCGGCCCATCGATTCCCATCCGCGGCGCAGCGCACGCGCTCGACTGGGGGGCGTGGCAGCTTGAGAAGCGCTGAAAGGATCGAGCGCATCCTGCCGAAAATCTGCAACGACCATACAGACATCGTTGCCACGTTAACGCAGAGCGGCGATCTGCACGCCGTTTAGCAAGGACGGAACCCCCGCCTGGCGAGCTGAAACTGGATGGGTGGGACTGTTGACCTCGGTACCGGCGCGCGCCTCCAAACGATCAAAATCCCATGCTCGAAAAAAGGTCCTGCGGATCGGTTTTCTTCGATGCAGAACACTTCGTTTTCCAGACCCATCGGTTCGGCAGCGGGCGCGCCTTCATGCAGGGACGATGCGAGGATCGATACGTGTATCGCCGACGATCCTGATTCCATGAAGCCGGCTTCCATCAGACCCGACACATCCACCAGCACCGCCTACACTGCGGAGCCGCCGCCTTCGGCCGATCCAGCCGACGGGATTACGGCATGGCCTGCGCCCCATCCCGACTGCCAGGGGTTGTCACGCCAACGACCCAGAAAGCGTGTTGCCGACACCGCGGGCGATTGCGATGGCGCACGGGCCGGCAGCCATGCACGCCCATGTCGCAGCGACGCATTCGCCATCCCGGACGGCTTTACGCGGGAGCAGATCCAGCCATTTCACGATCTGGAACGACAATACGCCACGCTGTTCCAAACACCCCATGTCTGCGCAGTCCGGTCCGCAGGCGATATCCAAGCCAGCCGGACAATGGATGTGGAGATGGACGAATGTGCCGTCATCAATCTCGCGCACGATGGATTTGATTCGATCGGCACGCACGGCTTGTCTTCATGCGTCTGCATTTGTGCGAAAGGGAAGAATCCTCGCGGCCACGACATCCTGGGCCTGCTGCATTATTCCGGAATACAGGATGCACAGGATGCGCTTTCCGAAATCCGGGACGATATGCAGGAAGAAGGCGTGCAAGAACCCGAAATATTCCTGGTAGGGGGCATGATCTCCAACCAAGACGAGCTGGGCAGCTTCGAAATCGAGAGAGATCTGCTGGCGCTGCAGCCCTCCTTCAATATTGTGGGCGCCAAGCTTCACCCCAGTATGAGCGATCGCAATGGCGAGGAAAATGCCATCAACCTGGTCATGACGGCCAATGGCATCTTCTAACTACAAGTCGTGGTGAGGACGCCTCGATGCCAAGGCGCCGCCTGCACTCAAAACGCCGGCAGCACCGCGCCCTTGTACTTCTGCTCGATGAAGGCTTTCACTTCCGGGCTGGTCAGTGCTTTGGCCAGTTTCTGCACGCGCGCATCGTCCTTGTTGTCGGCGCGGGCCACCAGGAAGTTGACGTACGGCGAATCCTTGCTTTCGATCGCCAGCGCATCGCGGGTGGGATTGAGCCCGGCGTCGAGCGCGTAGTTGGTGTTGATCAGCGCCAGATCGACCTGGTCCAGTACGCGCGGCAGCATGGCCGAATCGAGTTCACGGAATTTGAGGTGCTTGGGGTTCTCGACGATGTCGCGCTGGCTGGACAGCGCGTTGCTCGGGTCCTTGAGTTTGATCACCCCGGCCTTGTCGAGCAGGATCAACGCGCGGCTGTTGTTGCTCGGGTCGTTGGGGATCACCACGTCGGCACCGGTGGGCAGTTCGGACAGCGCCTTGAAGCGGCGCGAATAGGCACCGAACGGCTCGATATGCACGCCGACGACGGTGACCAGCTGGCTCTTGCGGTCGCGGTTGTACGCATCCAGATAGGGCTCGGTCTGGAAGTAGTTGACGTCGATCTGCTTCTGCACGACCTGGTCGTTGGGCTGCACGTAGTCGTTGAACACCCGCACATCGAGCTTGACGCCCTGCTTGGCCAGCAGCGGTTCGACCACCTCCAGGATTTCGGCATGCGGCACCGCCGTGGCGGCCACGGTCAGGGTGTCGCCGCCGCTGCTGCCAGTGCCGCCGCCACAGGAGGCCAACGCCAGTGTGGCGGCTGCCAGGAAGGAACGAAACGCGAATGTGCTCATGGAGGAATCCGTGGGAGGAGGAATGCGGACCTGCCGCAGGCACTCAACCTAGCAGAGCCTGCGTGCGACGGCGATGCATCGGCGCGGCGCGGCGCGATGCGGGCGGCGCGATGCGGGCGGCGCGATGCGGCTGTTGGCCGCCCGACCCGCCCAACGGCCGCGCACCGACTCAGCGCCGGCTGTAATGCGCCACCAGGCGGTCGCCCAGCATCTGCAGCACCTGCACCAGCACCAGCAAGGCGATGACCGTGATCAGTGCCACGTCCGAGTGCGAGCGCAGGTAGCCCTCGCGGTAGGCCACATCGCCCAGGCCGCCGGAACCGATCGCACCGCCCATCGCGGTGAAGCCGATCAGCGCGATGGTGGTCACGGTGGCGCCGGCGATCAGGCCGGGGCGCGCTTCGGGCAACAGCACCCGCAGCACCAGCTGTCGGGTGGTGGCGCCCATTGCCTGGCTGGCCTCGATGATGCCGCGGTCGACCTCGCGCAGCGCGGTTTCCACCAGGCGTGCGTAGAACGGCGCGGCGCCAACCACCAGCGGCAGGATTGCGCCGCGCACGCCGAGCGAGGTGCCCATCAGCATCAGCGTGAACGGGATCATTGCGATCATCAAAATGATGAAGGGCACCGAGCGCAACAGGTTGATCAGCGCCGCGAGCGCGCCGTACAGCACCGGGCGGCGGCGCAACTGCGGCGCCCCGCACAGGAACAGCGCAACGCCCAGCGGCAGCCCGATCAGCAATGTCAGTGGCAACGCGCCGGCCAGCATCAGCAAGGTGTCGAGGGTGGCCTGGCCGATATCGCCCCACTTGGCGGCATCAAGATTGCGGAAGAAACCGCCGGCGGCGGCAACGATCGGGGTCATACGCGCAGATCCTCCACCTGCACGCCGGCGGCGACGAAACCGGCGCGTGCTGCGTTTTGGTCGCCGCCGGTCAGGGCGACGATGAGCTGGCCGTAGGGCGTGTCCTTGATGCGATCCACCCGCCCGGACAGGATGTTGTAGTCCACCCCGGTTTCGCGGGCGATACGGCCCAGGACAGGTTCGTAGGTGCCATTGCCCAGGAAGGTCAGCCGCACGATGCGCCCGCCGACTGCGGCGAAATCGCGATGCAGCTCCGCTTCGTCCACATGCTCGGCTTCGGACACGAAGCGCCGGGTCGTGACGTGTTTGGGATGCAGGAACACCTCGGTGACCGGGCCGGTTTCCACCAGCTTGCCGGCGTCCAGCACCGCGACGCGGTCGCAGACACGGCGGATCACATCCATCTCATGGGTGATCAGCACGATGGTCAGGCCCAGCTCGCGGTTGATCTGCGCCAGCAGCTGCAGCACCGAGGCGGTGGTCTGCGGGTCCAGCGCGCTGGTGGCTTCGTCGCACAGCAGGATCTGCGGCCGGGTGGCCAGCGCGCGCGCAATGCCCACGCGCTGCTTCTGCCCGCCCGATAGTTGCGCCGGATACTTGTTGGCGTGTTCCTGCAGCCCGACCCGGGCCAGCAGCTCGGCCACGCGCGCATCGATCTCGGCACGCGGCGTGCCGGCCAGTTCCAGCGGGAAGGCGACATTGCCGGCCACAGTGCGCGAGGACAGCAGGTTGAAGTGCTGGAAGATCATGCCGATACGGCGGCGCAAGCCACGCAGGCCCTGGCTGTCCAGCTCGGTAACGTCCTCGTCGCCGATCAGCAGACGGCCGCCACTGGGCTCTTCCAGCCGGTTGATCAGCCGGATCAGCGTGGATTTGCCGGCGCCGGAATGGCCGATGATGCCGAACACCTCACCGGGGCCGATCCGCAGATCGAGCGGGTGCAGCGCCACGATCTGGCGACCGTCGACGGAATAGGACTTGTGCAGGCGCTGAAACTGGATCACCGCGCGTGGCCGGTTGGGTGGTCGTGAAGCCTACCAGTCAATGTTTGTTGCCGGGAGTCGGGATTGGGGATTGGGGATTCGAAAGGGCCACGGCGGCCCCGCTGTTGCCAATCCCGAATGCCGAATCCCGAATCACGGCCGCTCAAGCGGCAACGGCCTGTCAGCCTGGCGTATCCGCTCCCGGCGCAACAAATACAGCCCGCTGGCGACGATGATGCCGGCCCCGGTCCAGGTCCAGTTGTCGGGCAGGGTCTGCCACAGCAGCCAGTCCCAGCCGATCACCCAGACCAGGCCGGTGTATTCCAGCGGGGCGATCATCGAGGCCTCGCCGCGCATGAAGGCCTGGGTCAGCGCAACCTGGCCCAGCGCACCAGCCAGGCCCATGCCGGCAATCAGCCCGGCGTGCCCGGCCTGTAGCGGCACCCAGCCGGGGATGGCCAGCAACCCGGCGCCGATGGCCATGAACAGCAAGAACCACACCACCATGGCCTGCGGGGTGTCGGTGCGGGTGAGAAGGCTCACGGTGATCGCCGCGACGGCATAGGCGGTGGCGGCCAGCAACACCATCAGCCCCGGCAACGAGATCAGCCCGTCCACGCCCGGGCGCAGCACCACGATCACCCCGACCAAGCCAATGCCAATGGCGGTCCAGCGGCGCGGGCCGACATGCTCGCCCAGCAATGGCACCGACAGCGCGGCCACCAGCAGCGGCGCCACGAAATACAGCGTGTAGGCGGTGGACAACGGCATGCGTTTGATGCCGAAGACGAAGCAGCCGATCATCACCATGCCCAGCACCCCGCGCAGCAGATGCAGGCCCCAGCGTACCGGCACGATCGCGCGCGGCCCGGCAGTGGCGAACACCCACACCAGCACGAACGGCAACGAGGCGGCGCCGCGCAACAAGGTGACCTGCAGCGGCGGGTAATGCGCCGAGAGCAGCTTCATTCCCGCATCCATCAGCGAGAAACAGGCCACGGCGGCCACCATCCAGGCGATGGCGGGAAGCGGGGAGCGGGTGGTGGGCATGCGCGCATTATCGCCGCGGCGCTGTCATGCCCGCCAATGTCCGCATGACGGCCGGCGCGGCACGATGGCCTAGAATGGCGGCTGTTTTCAATTGCAGGAGCTTTGCATGCCTTCCTTCGACGTTGTGTCCGAAGTGGACAAGCACGAACTGACCAATGCGGTGGATCAGGCCAACCGCGAGCTGGACACACGGTTCGACTTCAAGGGCGTCCAAGCCAGGTTCGAGCTGGAAGACGGCAAGGTGATCAACCAGTCCGCGCCCAGCGATTTCCAGATCAAGCAGATGACCGACATCCTGCGCGCGCGGCTGCTGGCGCGCGGCATCGACATCCGCTGCCTGGAATTTGGCGACATGGAAACCAACCTGGCCGGCGCGCGGCAGAAAGTGACCGTCAAGCAAGGCATCGAGCAGAAGCAGGCCAAGCAGCTGGTGGCCAAGTTGAAGGAAGCCAAGCTCAAGGTCGAAGCGCAGATCAATGGCGACAAGCTGCGCGTCACCGGCAAGAAGCGCGACGATCTGCAGGACGCGATCGCGCTGCTCAAAAAGGCCGACTTCGAACTGCCGCTGCAGTTCGACAACTTCCGCGATTGAGTGCGGCGGGGTGATCGCGCCGATCGGGACGGCACCGCCCGTGCGTGCAGTGCAGCCGTGTGAGCCGAAGTGGCGCCTGCGGCCTGCGCGCCGCACGCGGGGCGGTTGCGCCCCTCACCTGGCCGCACTGGCCTAGCCTGCGAGCATGCGCGGCCTGTTCGCCAGCCTGTTGCACCGCCTGCGCATGCACGGGCCGGCCAACGCAGCGGGCGAACATGCCCGGCACGCCGCCGCCCATGCGCAACCACGCATCGAGGCCGGCTCGACGCTGCACACCATGGCCGGCCTGGACCCGGTAGCGGCAGCGGCGTTTGCCGATGCCTTCCTGGTGGAGATCGAACAGGCCATCGCCACCTGTACGCTCGACGATGCGGCCACGCCGCAGGCGCAGGCGCTGCAGCAGATCCATTCGTTGAAAAACACCATCTCGCTGACCGGCTCGCAGCAACTGCTGAAAGCCTGCGACCAGTTGCGCGATGCCGCAAGCCACGGTGCGCTGGGCGAGACGCTTGCGCAGCGTTTCACCGCGGTGGCGAACGCGGCTGGCCTGCTGGTCAAGCAGTACCGGCGTACCCTCCCTTCCGACGATGCGGACCCTCATGCGTAGCACTCCCAATCGCGCAGCGCCCGGCCTGATCCTGGCCGCCAGGCAATTGCGTAACGACAGACTGGTGCGGCTGTTCGAGTCGTTCCTGGAATATCGCGCCTGCGTCGGCCGCGTGATCGTGCAGAGCATCGTCACCGCGTGGTGCCTGGGCTGGCTGTACGGGCCGCAACCGGTGCTGGTGGCCGACGCGCACCATGTCTTTCCCACTGCGCTGAGCCTGTGGGTGCTGTCGGTGGTGTGGATGCTGCTGGTGCGCCGCCGGATCATTCCGCCCAGCGAATGGCTCGATGCGATGGGCTTTGCGATGAACCTGCTGTTCATCGGCATCCAGACCTACCTGGCCTTCATCCTGCTGATGTCGTTGAACGCATTTTTGCCGTTCATCACCATCGCTGCGGTGGCGCGTTACGGGCAACGCGCGATATTTCCGGTGTTGCTCAGCACCTTCGTGCTGATGCTGTTGACCGCACCGTCAGGCTACTGGCTGTCGCGTCCGGCATATTTCGTCTATGCCGTGGCGCTGATCATCGTGCTGCCGTTGCTGGTGGCGCGGATCGTGCTTGCGATGCAGGAAGTGGCACTGCAGGCGCTGGCCTCGCGCGATGCGCAGAGCCGTTTCATCAGCACCATGAGCCACGAATTGCGCACCCCGCTGAATGCGGTGATCAACTGCGCCCAGTTGATCGAGACCGAGCAAATGCCGGCGCAGCAACGCGAGTTGCTGCAATCGGTGACCGTCAATGCGACCGCACTGCGCCATCGTGTCAACGAGGTGCTGGACGTGGCCAGCATCAATGGCGGACGCCTGCAGCTGCATCGCAAGCCGTTGAACCTGCTGGACGTGGTCACCACGGTGAAAGCGGTCTGCGCCACCGCGGCGTCCAGCAAGGGCGTCACGCTCGATGTGCGTGTCGATAGCCCGCAAGCACCGCACGTAATGGGCGACGAAGGCCGCATCGAACAGGTGATCAGCAACCTGGTGATCAACGCGATCAAGTTCACCCCGGCCGGCGGCACGGTGGATCTGCTGATCGACGCGACCCAGGTGCAGGAGCGCTGGAGCATCGCGGTGACCGTCACCGACACCGGTATCGGCGTACCCGACGATCAGAAGGCCTACATCTTCACCCCGTTCACTCAGCTCAGTACCGGCTTCAGTCGCGTCGAAGGCGGCGTGGGCCTGGGCCTGTACATCGCGCTGTCCGTCTCCGATGCGATGGGTGGCAGCCTCACCGTGAGCGACAACCCCGCCGGTGGCAGCATCTTTCGCTGGATCTTCGAACTGCCCGGCGCCGCGGCCGGCAGCACTACGCTCGCACTGCGCGATGCGCTGGCCCAGCACGCACAGAACGTACCCTCCCTGCATTGCCTGGTCTTTGAAGACATGGATACCAATCGTCTGGTGATCGGCAATCTGCTGACCCGCGCCGGGCATCGGGTGAGCTTCCAGGTGGATGGTACCGATGCGGTGCAGCGCATCCGCGAGGCAGCGCCGGACCTGGTGTTCCTGGACCTGCACATGCCCGGTACCTCCGGCTGGGATGCGCTGCGCGAAGCGCGCGATGCGATGTCGGCGCTGCCGCCGATCATCGTGCTGACCGCCGACACGCGGACCGATTCGATGCGCGACGCCAGCGCGGCGGGCGTGGCCGGCTATCTGCCCAAGCCGATCAATGCGCACGAGTTGCTGGCATTGCTCGCCCAGCACGCCAGCCATGCACGCCCCTGAGCTCAAGCCGGGCAACGCCGCACGCGTCTACTGGCACCATGCCGCACACGCCAGCACGCCACTGGTGGTGCTGTACCTGCACGGCTTCAGCGCCAGCCCGGGCGAAGCAGGCACGCTACCGGAACAGATGGCCGATGCGCTGACCGCCAACGGCTACGTGCATCGCTGGCCCGGGCACGGGCTCGCCGCCGCCGATGCGATGCAGGGGCTCACCCCGGCGGTGTTGCAGGCCTCGGCGCTTGAAGCACTGGCCCAGGCGCAACGCATGGGCGAGCGGGTTGCGATCGTCGGCTCGTCGATGGGCGCCACACTGGGTTTGTGGCTGGCGACGCAGCGCCCGGACGCGGTGGCCGGTGTGGTCGCTTGGTCGCCCGGCATCCGGCCTGCCGATCCGGCATTGCTCGAACAGCTCTGCGCCGCACAGGCCCCGCTGATCGACCCGCGCACGCGCACGCCTGCCGCGCGCGCGTTCTGGTCGGAAACGATCCATCCAGATGGATTCCGCGCCTTGCGTGACCTGTTTGAGCGCGTGGCCGCCGACCCGCCGTGGCCACGCGTGCGCTGCCCGGTGCTTGTAGGCTATTACCGCGCTGCCGATGGCCGCGAAGACGGCATTGCCTCGGTGCCGGCGATGCTGCAGATGTTCGCAGCGCTGGGCACTGCGCCGGCGCACAGGCAGGCGCTGGCCTTCGACACCGGCGCGCATGCGATCGGGTCGCCGCACAAGACGCCGCTGGCCGGCGCCGTAGCGCAGGCATCCATCGCGTTCTTGCAGGCGCAGCTGTGTGCTACGCCGCACGGCCGGGGTGCGTGAGCGCAAGCTGGTCTGCGTGCGGTTTTGAAGGAACCTACCGCTGCCAGCGTCGTGACGTTGCCCGCTAGCGCCCGCTGCTGCACGCACCAAGCGCGGCCCGCCGCATAGCGATCGCATACACTGGCGCGCCATCCCGCTGCCGCCACGATGACCACCACGCCCGCAACCTCCGATCCGATCGCCGACACCCGCAAATGGATCGAACGCGCGGTGATCGGATTGAACCTGTGCCCGTTCGCCAAGGCGGTGTACGTCAAGGAGCAGGTGCGGCTGGTGCTCAGCGATGCCAGCACGCCCGAAGCCCTGCTGGAACAGCTGGCCGAGGAACTGGTGCTGCTACGCGATACACCGGCCCAACAGATCGACACCACGCTGATCGTGCACCCGGACGTGCTCACCGACTTCCTGGACTACAACGACTTTCTCGACAATGCCGATGCGGCGGTGGAAGCGCTGGACCTGCAAGGCGTGTTGCAGGTGGCCAGCTTCCATCCGGATTACCAGTTCGCAGGCGCGGCGCTGGACGATGTGGCCAACTTCACCAACCGCTCGCCCTTCCCCACCTTGCATCTGTTGCGCGAAGACAGCGTCGAGCGTGCAGTGGCGGCGTTCCCGGATCCGGATGTGATTGTCGAACGCAATATCCAGACGCTCGAACGCCTGGGTAGCGATGGCTTCGCGCGCGTGCTCAACGGTGCAAAGCACTGAGTGCTGCCCCAAGCGCGCGGGACGGCAAGGCGAACGCGGCTCTCGCTCATCTGCGCTCCTAGCGCGTCGGCACAAAACGCCATAGAAGCTCTTCAGCTGCGTGCGGATCACGTGCTCGGCGTCGACCTAGTCGAGTGACGCACGCCGCCGGCCGCCCTGCACACGCGTGGCATCGGGCAATCATGTGATCGTGTGATCGTGTGATCGAGGGCCCGCGCGGCAGCACTGGCGGCACCGGGACCTTGCGCAACGCCTATCGCCCGTGCACCTGCTCAGATCAACCCGCATCCGTCAGGTTCAAGGTGGATGACGTCGAGCGCGTGCGTCGGCACATGCGCTGAGTGCTCACATGCGCGCCCTTTTGCTGCGACGACGACAGCCCGCACGCTACAGTGCCGCCACTCTCACCCACGTGCCGCCTACCATGGCCTTGATCCCCGCAATTTCCGCATGGAACCCGTCGCCGCTGCAGGACCGCGTGGTGGTGATCACCGGTGGCGCGCAAGGCATCGGCCGCAGCATTGCGCAGGCGGTGCTGGGCGCGGGCGGCAGCGTGGTGATTGGCGATCTGGATGCCGATGCCGGCAAGGCCTGCCTGCAGGAATGGGCGCTGCCCCGCCGCAGCGCTTTCGTCCGCTGCGATGCCGCGCGCCAAGCGCAGGCCACGCGCCTGATCGAGGCGGCGCTCAAGCGCTTCGGGCGCATCGATGGCCTGGTCAACAATGCCGGCGTGCCCGATCCGCATATCGCAGCACTGCCGCAACTGGACTGGGACACGTGGAACAGCCGGCTGTCCAGCCTGCACGGCGCCTTCCTGTGCAGCAAGCAGGCGCTGCCCGCGCTCAGGCAGGCGCCAGAAGGCGGCGCGATCATCAACATCGCCTCCACCCGCGCCTGGCAATCGGAGCCGCATAGCGAAGCGTACGCCGCAGCCAAGGGCGGCCTGGTGGCTTTTACCCACGCGCTGGCGCTGAGGGGGTAATCCCCCCGCCCAT